>DATDHK010000121.1:0-11446 GCA_036521635.1 Bryobacteraceae bacterium
CAGGTTGGTAACCTGCCGCCGATTGTTAATCGGCGTGTTACTGTGTCGAAAATTATTACAGCGGATTACCAATCCGCCGCAGGTTACCAACCCAGATCAGGTATCACGTACTAAGACTAAGCCCAGTTGACCGACCCTCAGCGAAAAGCGTACCATCAGGGAAGATTTTGGTTTGAGTCGAGGTTTCTCGCCTAAGGGGTACAGGTCAGAATCGCCCCAAATAACCAGTCTGAATCGCTCCGCAGAGAGCGTCGCGTTTTATGGGTGGATAGTAAGTCGAAAGCAGGAGGAGTTTCGAAATGAAGTCTTTAAGATTTGTGGTGGCGCTGGCCATCGGAGCCGCGGCATTCGCCCAAGCGCCCGTTCCGGACGCCAAAGTACAGCGTGTCCTGCAACATTTGGGTCAGGCGCCTCTTACCTTGGAGCCGAATCGGGGCCAAGCTCCTAGGAACGTAGATTTCGTCGCGTCCAGTCTCAGCCACAAAATTTTACTCTCCGCCACCGGCCCGCGATTGGAAATCTTCGACGCCGCCACCAAATCGGTCGAGCCCGTTGAGTTGCAACTTCTCGGCGCAAATCCCTCTGCCACTGGCCAGGGCCTCGACAAGACCGCCTTCACCAGCGCTTACTTTTTCGCCAGCGACAAGGAAGGGCGTCTGCGCAACCTGCCCAACTATTCCAAAGTCCTCTACCGGCAAGTTTGGCCCGGCATCGACGCTCTTTATTACGGCAACCGTGAAAAACTCGAATACGATCTGATCGTCGCCCCCGGCGCGGATCCGGATGCGATCAAAATCAAGTTGCTCGCGCACAATCGTTTTTCTCTTACGCCCGCCGGCGATCTTCTGGTCCAAACGCGCAACGGCTCGGTTACGCAGCACAAACCGCTGGCCTATCAGATGGCCGATAACCAGCGCCAGGAAGTGGCTGCAACGTACGAATTCACGGGCGCCGGCGAAGTCCGCATCCGCCTCGGAAAATACGACCCCGCCAGGGAGCTCGTGATCGATCCGACCCTTACCCTCTCCAGTCCCACTGTCAGCGCGCCGCTCGGCGCCGTCGCCATCGATCCATCGAGCAACATATATGTCGGGGCCTTCAACGGCACCGGCGTCATTGGCGTACTGAAGTGCGATCCCAGCGGCAATCCCGTAAGGCTGGGCAATTTTTCCGCGGACACCATTGGCGGCATGGCCGTCAGCGCGGTCGGAACCGTATATGTGACCGGGTCGACTTCCGCGCTAACCTTCCCGAATTCGTCCGCTTTTCAACCCAACCTGAGAGATCCGGAAGGCACCGCAACCGACGCGTTTGTTCTGGCGTATATGCCCGACCCGCAACTTGTTCCTTACGCCAGTTACTTCGGCGGCATTGGAAACGACGTTGGAAAGGCGCTTGCGCTCAACAGCAACACCGGCTTCGTTTACATCACCGGCAGTACGGTGGGGGGATCCCAATTCCCGACAACGCTGGGACCCGCGTTCGCGGGCGGCGACACGGACGCTTTTGTGGCCGTCTTCGACACTACCCAGTCGGGCGCGCAATCGCTGATTTACTCGCGGTATATCGGTGGTAATGGTGCGGATTCCGGTAACGGCATCGCGGTTGACTCAGCCGGAAATGTCTACATCGGCGGCGCCACCACATCCACTTCCGCATCCTTCCAGCCCGCTTCCGCAACCGGGTACAATCCTTCGAAGACCACCGCCACTAACGACGGGTTCATTGTGAAGCTGAATAGCACCGTCGCTTCGGGACTCTATCTCACGTTCCTGCCGCTCGCTCCCGTGAACGGACTGGCCATCGACGCGAATTCCGCCGCTTATGTAACCGGCGCCGTGGACGGAACCACTGCCGCCTTGGCCACCACCCCCAGCGGTTTTCAAATTACGAACGGCGGCAACGGCTGCGCCGCGGCGCCCTTTTTCGTGCAGGTATGCACGGACGCCTTTCTTTCGAAATACGATACGACCCAGAACGGAGCCGGCTCGCTGCTCTATTCCACTTACCTCGGCGGGAATCTCTCGGATGCCGGCTTCGGCGTGGCCGTCGATTCCACCAAAAGCGCTTACGTTGTCGGACGCACGAATTCAAGCAACTTCCCGATCGCCAGGCCGCTCGCGGGCTTCGCGACTTATCAAGGCGGGGCTATCGTCGACACCAACTCGCTGAATAATCAGTTTGATGGATTTATCGCGAAGATCAATACCCTCGATTCCGGGGCGCCGTCTCTGGTTTACTCCACGTATCTGGGTGGCAGCGACACGGACCAGGTGAATAGCGTTGCGGTGGACAACGCGGGCAACGCATACATAGCCGGCCAATCCGCCTCTCAAAATTTCCCCAATACTACGGTCGCCTCCACCGCAACGGGCCTCTTCGGATTTTTTGCAAGGATTAACGACAGCGCCACCACCATCCCGGTGCTGAGCATCACCAAGACGCATACGGGCAATTTTGCGCAAGGCCAAGTGGGCAAAACGTACACCGTGACGGTGTCGAACGTCGGCTCGGGTCCAACGGTTGGACAGGTAACCGTCACCGAGACCGCGCCGGCCGGCCTGACCGTAACAGCCATGAGCGGCACGGGCTGGGTCTGCAACACAGTCACCTGCACACGCAGCGATGTCTTGGCCGCGCACACCGCTTATCCGGCGATCACGGTTACAGTGAACGTTCTTGCTAACGCAACGTCGCCCCAGGTAAATCAGGCCACGGTTTCCGGAGGTGGAGCCCCCACCGCCAGCGTGAGCGACTCGACGATCGTTCAGGGCGGGCCCGCGCTGAGCATCACCAAGACCCACTCCGGCAATTTCACGCAAGGACAGACGGGCGCAACCTACACGGTGACCGTTTCGAACGGCGCCAATTCCGGAGCAACCAATGGAACCGTCACGGTAACCGAGACCGCTCCCGCCGGGTTGACGGTTACGTCCATGGCCGGCACAGGCTGGGTCTGCAACAGCGTAACTTGTACCCGCGGCGACGCGCTGGCGGGTGGCGCCAGCTATCCGGCCATCACGGTGACGGTGAACGTCGCTGGAAATGCCGGTTCGCCGGTTGTGAACCAGGTGAGCGCTTCCGGCGGCGGATCCGCCACGGCGAACGCAAGCGACTCCACCGTCGTCCTCTCCGGAAGCCAGGCGTCGTTGAAGATCGTCAAGACGCACACCGGCAACTTTACTCAAGGCCAGCAAGGCGCAACCTACGCCTTGACGGTGTCCAACAATGCGGGCGCGGCGGCCACCAGCGGAACGATGACCGTCACCGATACGTTGCCTTCCGGTTTGACCTTAGTCTCGATGGCGGGCACCGGCTGGAGCTGCGCCGCCAACGTCTGCACGCGTAGCGACGCACTGGCCGGTGGCGCAAGCTATCCGGTCATCACCGTGACCGTAAACGTTTCCGCAACCGCGACGTCGCCGCGAGTGAACCAGGTTTCCGTTTCCGGTGGGGGATCGGCCACTGCCAACGCCAGCGATTCCACCATCGTCAACCTCATCCAGGCAACCCTGTCGGTGAACCGGAAAGTGCTGAATTATGGCATCAGCGGTGGGCTGATCACCAGTCCGCAGACCGTGCTCGTGACCATCACCGGCGGAGTCAACGTGGCTTGGACGGCGACGTCAGACCGTAACAACATTACGGTGAATCCGGGATCGGGAGTCGGCACGGGTACGTTCCAGATTTCCGCCAGCATAGGATCGAGCGGTATCGTTACGGTCACCGCTCCCGGCGCGCTTAACTCGCCGCAAACCATTACAGTGAACGTGGCCCTGGTCACGCCAACACTGCCATTCGGTAGCTTCGATACGCCGGTCAACAACACCAGTGGCGTGGTGGGCGCAATTCCGGTCACCGGCTGGGCGCTGGATCTCCTCGAAGTCACCCACGTGGATATTTTCCGCGAGCCGATCGTCGGCGAACCCGCCGGCACTCTGGTTTTCATCGGCACGGCCGTATTTTCCGCCGATGCCCGGCCGGACGTGGCAGCCATGTTCCCCGCTTACCCCTATCAATACCGCGCCGGTTGGGGCTATCAGATGCTGACCAATTTCCTGCCCAATGCCAGCGGATCGGGCGCTCCCGGCAACGGCACTTACCGGCTGCACGCGATCGCATTTGGCAAATCAGGCAGCCAGCAGGATCTGGGAACCAAGACGATTACGGTGGACAACGCGCATGCGGCGAAACCGTTTGGCACTATCGATACGCCGTCGCAGGGCGGCACGATTTCCGGCAGCGACTCGGTGAACTTCGGCTGGGCGCTGACGCCGCAACCGGGCATTATTCCGATCAATGGATCGACCATCACGGTGGTGATCGATGGCGTCCCGGTGGGAAATCCCACTTACAATCAGTTCCGCTCCGACATCGCGAACTTGTTCCCGGGCTACGCGAACAGCATGGGCGCAGTGGGCTTCTTCCACATCAACACGACCACGCTGGCCAACGGGGTCCACACCATTTCCTGGAACGTGTTCGACAATCTGAACCGCGGCGAGGGACTGGGCAGCCGGTACTTCAACGTGCTGAATACAGGCGGCGGTGGCAGTGTAGCGGCTGAAGATGTGATCGACGAATCGGTTGCGAAGGAGGGCGTGCGGGTTCTGCACGGACTGGACGTCAACCGCCGGCCCGACCCGATCGCCGCGGACGCCGATGGCGGCTACTCGGTGACGATGGAAGAAGTGGGCCGCATCGAACTGCATCTCGGGGCAGCCGGCGGCAACATGGTGGTGGAGGGCGATGCGCAGGCGTTGCCCATCGGGTCAACGCTGAAGGGCGGAGTCTTTTACTGGCAGCCAGGCCCGGGCTTCCTGGGCGAGTACACGCTACAGTTTGAGCGCCGGGATGGGACCCGAATTCCGGTGCGGGTGAACATAGTGCCAAAACAATGGGGTGACAGCCAACTCAAACACTAATTTCCCAGAGTCGGGGACCGGAGAGTACTACTGCTCCGCTCCCCCTTCTGTCCTCTTCCGCCTGGCGCTAAGTTGCGGCAGCAGCCTCCATAGAGGTTGCTTCAGGTCGTCCAAAGATACGGATGTCCCGTAATACTCGGAGCATCGCTTTAGCAGTTCTTCGGGAGTCGCCATGGAGACGTCCCAAATCGTTGCTTCGTCCCCCACGAAGAGTGGCGCTTCATCGTACAGCACGCACGCAAAGAATTCTTCGGCCAACTCCGGGATTTTCCGCATTTCCTCATCTGAACTGAAGTCCATGTTTGGCGCTATTTTCTCAGCCGCTGTTAGCGAAAAAGTAGCCATATGCCTACCCCAATGCATCCCGAACCCAACGCACTGAACTGTAACATCTTGTCCAATGGGGCCCTCGTTTGTGGATCTTGATTCAGGTACCCGGTCCACCCAGCCGCCAGCCATGCACTTCCGCCGACAATAAAAAACCAAGGATTAGCGCCGCCTGGGCCTTGTGAAACAGGGCCGAGCATCATCGGGGCGTGTTGCATTGGGCTTTAGTTGTTATATTCCCATACGCGCCAACCCGGCCTCCGCGGCCAAGGAATGGCCGATGACAGCTTTTACGTAACTCAATCTCCCCAACCCTCAACGATTTGCAAAAAACCATAATCCGGCGCGATCCTCCCACGCCGTATTATCGAACCGAAAGGTTATCGCAATATGTCCAGCTCAACAGCTCCGCAACCGAAATTGCAAAACGAACCCAACACTTCGAGAAACCAGGTGATTTGGGGTTGCCCAGCGCTCTCTTGCAAGCACGGCGTAGTTGCAGTGGCGCGATCCCCGCTACTGCTGAAAACTCTTAGGTGCGATCGTCACCCAAACTCCCACCGTGCCGCCCCCCGCCTGCTCGAACAAAAGCTCGTATTGTCCCAAATACCCAACCCCGGCCTGCCAATGAAACACCCCATTCTTCAGCGTCGACCCGAGAGGCAGCGCATGCCGTTCCCCACTCACCATCAGGTAACCCTTCATCGCTCCAAGCCGCAGTTCGATTCGCCCCAGCTCTTCCATGCTCACAACGTACCGCCCGCCGTCGTCCGGCGAGAGCGCCTCGGCCTCGCGATCCGGGTGAATTCCACGCCGGATTGTCACCGTCTCGGGCTTGGCGATTCCCGGTTCCTCAGGTTCCGCAACCGGCCCACCCGAATTGAACACATTGAAATACCGGCTTCCGATTCCGTCGCCGCGTCCGCCGTTGTCAAACACGTTCCAGGAAATAGTGTGCACTCCATTCGCCAGCGTCGTGGTGTTGATGTGGAAAAACCCAACCGCCCCCATGCTGTTCGCATAGCCCGGGAAAAGGTTCGCGATATCGCTGCGGTATTGATTGTAAGTCGGATGGCCAACCGTCACGCCATCGATCACCACCGTGATGGTCGAGCCATCGGTGGGGATCATGAACGGCTGCTGCGTCAGCGCCCAACCAAAATTCACGTAGTCGCTGCCCGATATCGTGCCGCCCTGCGTTGGCGTATCGAGGGTTCCGAACGGTTTAGAAGCGTGGGCGTTATCCACGCCGATCGTCTTCGTGCCCAGGTCGGTCGCCAGACCGGACTTGTCGTGCGCGATAGCGTGGATCTTGTAAGTCCCATTCCCCGGCGCGCCGGAGCCGCTGGCGTTCGGCAGAAAGTTCGTCAACATCTGATAGCCCCATCCCGCCCGGTAATTGAACGGCAGCGTGGGATAGAGCCCTTGCACATCCGGGCGCGCGTCAGCGACGAACACCGCGGTTCCGATAAACACGAGAGTACCCGCCGGTTCGCCCACAATCGGCTCCCGCAAAATGTCCACGTTGGTCACTTCAATCTGGTCCAGCGCCCAGCCCGTAATCGGAATTGCGCCCGCGATACCGGTGATGTTGTTCGTGGGCGTATCGAAACTTCCGAACGGCGCGGTAACGCTGGATGGATTCAAAACGTTCACATTCACCAGCACGTTTTGCGGTGAATTCGACACTCCGCTGGACGTCACCGCTACGTTGGCCTGTAGATTGCCGGGTGTCGTCAATCCGCCGCTTTGAACGCTGACGGTGAAAGATCCAGGCCCCGTGCCCGATGCCGGACTCACCGTCACAAAACTTTGATTGGACGCTACATTCCAGGCCACGCCCGCCGCGGTAGCGACGTGTATCGTTTGGGATGACGTGACGGCCGCACCGTTGGTTGTGACGCCAAAATTGAGCTGCGAACGGTCCAGCGACAAAGTTGGGAGGATCACCACGCCGTGCTGCACCACGATGGGCCAGCGCGCGTAGGTCTGGTTCATCACCGTGCCGCCGTTCACGATGCGGGCGTAAATATAGTACGTCCCATTCGCCAGCGCGGAGGTGTTCCAGGTGTACGTTCCGGCGGTGGGCGTCAGGCCCGCGACGATCTGCGTGCCGTTGAAACCGGCGCCGGTCGCATCCCAGAAGAACTGCAGCGTGGGCGCGGCGGCGCCAAGATTACTGTAGTTCCACCGAATCGTATAGGACGCGTCCGCTTGCTCGAACGCGGTCAGCTTGATGGACTGCACATAGAAATTAACCGCAGTCGAGAACTCGTCGGGCTTGATTCGAAAGCTGTCCAGCAAGCCGGTCCAACCGGAATGCGAGGGACTGCCTCCCGGATCGGTTTCCAGTTGCAGCGTCTTCATATCGGCGCTGATGGTTTGAATGACGTTGGCGTCGGGAAGATGATTCAAGATCAGATCGTCGGAAACATTTTCGACACTCTCCGTACTCAATTTCCAGACTATCCGGCCGACGGAGCCGGCGGCGATGTCGCGGCCTTTGCCGGCGAGTCCCCACTTGAGCGTCAGTATCCGGTAGCGATTGGTATCGATGCGTTTAGTCGCGCCGCGAATGGTGGAATAGAGCGGAAAGACTTCGGGGTCGCTGTTGGTCGCCGTGCCGTTCAACACCCGCACGCTGCCGAGCGAATTGCCGGCCTCGTCGCGCGCGGCAATGTTCGTAATGCTAAGCCCGCTCACGTTGACCGTGAAATCGATATCGCTGACCGCGTCCATGTCCCATGGATTGCCGAGCTGCGTAGTGGCGAAATCGTCCGCGCTGCCTTCGGGCGAGGGCGACGTGAAGGTGAGCGTGGGAATATCGTTCACCGTCCACGCGCCCGCGGAATATGCCGGCGTGCTGGAACTGCCCGTTGGACGAATCGCAACATAGTAAGTCCCGGCCGACAGCCCGCCAACGTAAAACTGAAAGCTGTTGCCCGTCGCTCCGGTTGCAATTTGTCCGGCGTAGCCGTTGGCGAAATTCGTGTCGTTGTCGAGGAAAATATCCACGGGTCCGCTGCCGTTCCAGGTGATGGTGCGCAGCAGAGTCGCATCGCTCGAAACCAGACGCGCCCAATCCACGCTCACATTGATTCCCGATTTGTTCAGCGGATCGAATCGCAGCGACGTTACGGGCGCGCTGGTCCAAGCGGGTCCGGCCGCCGAACCCAGTGTCGGTATGTCCACCGAATAAATCCACTGGCCCGAGTAAACCGGAAAAGCGCTCGACGTGCTCTGAGAGCCGTACAGGTTCCAGATGAAGTAAGCATACTGATCCGCCGGCGGCGGATTGGTCAGTGTGCCGCCGCTCAAATTCATGCGGATCAGAAAGCGCCGGTACTTGGTGGAGTCGATCGGAAACACCGAACCGATTTTGCCGATCGGCGCCGATCCTGGCACATTGGGGTCCAGCAGCCAGAAATTGCCCACACTGCCGGTGGTCGTGGAGAAAACCCCGTTTGTAAAAGAAATGTTGCTCAAATTAGCGGGCGGCGAATCCACTCCGAACGTAAACCAACCCAGATCGGTCCACTGGCTCATATCCCACGGATCCTGAAACGTTTGTGTTGCGTAGTCGTCGGCCGCCCGGATGGTTTCGTTCACCGCTGGCGCGGTCACGGTTATCTGCCCCGAGGCGCCGAACGCGCCCGTCAATATAAGTGCTGTCAACGCCACGTGCCGGTGTTCGAAAAACATGATCGCCTCCCCCATTAGACGGCTCACCGCCCAACGTGCAACACAAATGTAGAGCTTGAGTGTGTTATCGGACGAATCTGAGGAAAAAACTACCACCCTTTACGAGTGTTTTCCAGATTCGGCTCTCGAGGATGCCGGCCACTTGGCCGTTGACCCGCTCCACGCGCTGCTCGACGCTCCGCATGCGGGATTCCAATCGTCCAATCTGGATGGCCTGGTTCTTGTCGGAAGTAGCGGGGCGCTGAGCGGGCAACTGCGAGAGCTTTTCGATGGCTGCGGTGAGCTGTGCGTGCAGTTGCTCCTGCGCGGCAATGGCGTCGGCGATATCCTGCCTTAACTTAGCGACTTCCTGCCGCAGCGTGTCGTCCGAACTCATTGACTAATTCAGAATACCGCGTGTTAGCTTTGTTCTTAAGCCGCAGATGTCCTTGTTACGCGAGAAGATAGCCGCCAATCAGGCGCTAGCCGCCCAACTCAACGCCCTGCTATCCCACATACCGCTCCCTGACGGTCGCGGCTCGGAAACGCGCGCCCCCGAACCACCGTCCCGCGCAACCGGCACGCTACAACTTCCGAGCCGCGACCGTAAGGGAGCGGTGGTCAAGAAACCGCTCCCCGTCCCACCGCAGCTTCACGACCTCCGTTATCGCAATCTGCAAGAAGTGCTGGCGCGCCAGGCGGCCGATCCCTCGCTAGCCCGCTACCCTCCGCTAGCAATGAAAATCGCGGCCCGCCTGAAGCTCCATAAGCTCGAACTCAGCCGCTCGGTCGAAGACGATCTTTTGCGAAAAGGCGCGCTCTTTCGCCTATTCCGAACCCATCTCCAGCCCGGTGGCCCAGGAATTTTGCGCACCCTCCACGACTGGCAGCGCGCATTCACTTCGGTGCTGTTGGGCAGTCTGCGCGCAGCCCCGATCCCGCCGGAATTCGACGAAGTGACCTACCTGCTGCTCTATCCCGACATCGCGGAAAAGGTGGCGGCCGGCGATTTCCGCACCGGCTACGAGCACTGGATGAAGTTCGGCCGCGACGAAGGACGCCTGGCCCGTTTCCACGAAATGGCGGACGGCGGAGGCGGCGCCTTGCAGCCCCGTCCCGGAATCCCCGCCGATTTCGACGAAGACGCATACCTGTTCCTCAACCCCGACGTCGCCGCCGCCATCGAGAAAGGTCTGTTCCCGTCCGGCTACAGTCACTGGAATTCGTTCGGACGAAAAGAAGGCCGAGGCGGTGGTCCCTGGGACGAAGTTCCGGATCGCACGCAGTATCTTTCGCTGCTGGAATCGCGGCCCTACGGCATCAACCTTTACGGATTCCTCAACACCGTAAGCGGTCTCGGCTCGGTTGCGCGCAGTTGCGTGCGAGCCATCGAGAGCGCGGAGATTCCACTCAACAAAATCTCCATTCCGAGTTGGGCTGAGCCGGTGGACCAGCGTTCCCTGCCGCACTTCCCGCCGTATCGCGCCAACCTGCTTCTGCAAAACGCCGACATGCTGACGCGTTTCTTCAACGCCTACGGAACCGATCTGCTGAAGGGCGCGTACAACATCGGCTACTGGCTGTGGGAGCTTCCCTCCGCGCGCGCCGACTGGCATCATCTGTACCGCTACGTGGACGAAGTCTGGGTGGCCAGCGAATTCTGCCGGCATGCTTTTCAAACCATCACCAAATTGCCGGTGACGCGCATTCCGCTCGTCGTGGACGGCTTGGAAGAGAGGGCCATTTATCCGCGCGCGCACTTCAACCTGCCGCCCGATGTTTTTGTGTTCTGCTATATCTTCGATGTGTCCAGTTACCTGGACCGCAAAAATCCCTTCTGCCTGATCGAGGCGTTCAAGCGTGAGTTCGGCAACTCGCGCGATGTCCTGCTGTATCTGAAATACTTCAACGCCAAGCACGACGAGGACAATGTTCGGGCCATTGAAGAGGCCATCGCCGGCGCGCCCAACATCCGCACCTACAGCGGAATCATGGATGAAAACGAGATCGTCTCGTTGCAGAATTCGATCGACTGTTTGGTCTCGCCGCACCGCAGCGAGGGTTTCGGCTACAACTTAGCCGAGGCCATGTATCTGGGCAAGCCGGTGATCGCCACGCGCTATTCGTCGAATCTCGATTTCATGCGCGACGACAACAGCTACCTGATCGATTGCCGACTGATCCCGATTCCGCTGACGGTGGGTCCGTATGTGCGCGGGCACGTGTGGGCGGACCCGTCCGTCGATCATTTGAGCCATCTGATGCGCGCCGTTTTTGAAGACCGCGCAGGCCGCGAGCGCAAAGCGAAGCAGGCCGCCGAAAACATCCGCCGGGAATACAGCGCCGCCGCGGTGGGCCGCAAGATCGCCGCACGTTTGGAAGAGATCGGCCTTCGGGGAGGCGCTACTATTTTCAAAATCCACGGCGCCGAGGGCCAACCCCGCCTGTTCGCCGCCGACACACCGGCCTCTATCGCCGACGAAATCCGCAACTGGGCGTCGAAGCCGGTGATC
>DATDHK010000122.1:0-1600 GCA_036521635.1 Bryobacteraceae bacterium
AATTCCCCGGCCACACCTTTCTCGGATCGGACACGCAGATTTATATTCCGATGTTGCAGCATCTGTGGGACCCGTCGTCGCTGGCGCGCGACCTGGTGGCCACCAAGCCGCACCTTTCGTTCACGCTGTATGACGAAATCACGATCGCGCTCCGGTGGATCACGCACAGTTCGTTCAAAGCGGTTCTAATCGCGCAACAGCTCGTCTTCCGGGCGTGCGAGATTCTGGGCGTCTACTTGCTCGCGGCGTCATTTCCCCTGGCGCGCCGGATGGCGATGCTGGTGGCGGCGCTGTTCACCTTGGGCGCTACCATCGTCGGCCCGGCAGTATTGACCTTCGAGTACGAGCCGGTCCCGCGCGGCTTCGCGATCGGCTTGATATTTTTGGCGATCGGACTGGCGGCCCAGGAACATCTCATGTTGGCCGACATCGCCGCCGCGGTCGCGTTCCTTTATCATCCTCCTACTGTCTGGGCATTCTGGGTGTTGTATCTGTGGCTTACTTTGCACAAGCGCGATTATCGTGACTTGTGGCCGCTGGCGATTAGTATCGCGGTGCTTTTCATTTCATCTCAGTTTCAACCGGGCGTATCCGATAAGCAAGTGTTCTTCACTCGTGTGACTCCTGAGTTGGAGAAGCTACAGCGCATGCGCGCTTCTTACAATTGGGTTTCAACATGGTCATATTCATCGATCGCACAATACATTTTTCTTTGGATTGTTTCGTTAGTTGCATTCTGGCGGGTTCGGCCCAAAGCGGCGCGTTTGTTTCTGATCGGAATGCCGGCCATCGGCTTGCTAAGCATTCCACTTTCCTATCTCTTGCTCGATGAGCTCAAGTGGGGCTTGATTCCGCAATTTCAACCGGCGCGCGCGACGCTGTTCATCACCGCATTCGCCGTAATCATGACGGCGGCGGCCGGGATTCGGGCGGCGGAAGGAAAGCAGTGGATTGAATCGGTGGCCTGGTTCGCCGTGGCGATTGCGGCGCCTGTTTCAGCTCGCTTGTTTTCCATATTGTCGATGCCCCGGCAACTCGTGTTAACGCTGATCGTGGCGATCGCGCTCACTGGCGTGGTCTACCTCCAGCGGCTTCCCAAAACATTGCCTCTGTTGGCTGGAATCGCGCTTGCGCCCTTTTTTCTATTGCCGGGCATTGGCCGAGTCCGCAATTATTCCAGCGTCGATCTAAGCGGAATTGAAAGTCTTGCCCGCTTCACTCGCGCCAGCACTTCCAAGGATGCCGTGTTCCTGTTCGGCGACGCCGGGACGAGTCCAGTTCCCAGCATCTTTCGGGCAGAAAGCGAGCGCGCGGTGTACGTTGATTGGAAGGCCGGCGGCCAAATGAATTTCAACGAATCGTTAGCCAGGGAATGGTGGCAGCGCTGGCAGAACACCAATGCATTGCGATGGAATGCGGCGGAAGCCGAGCGCCTTCCGGGGCTCGGAATCGACTACTTGGTTCTCTCAAGCGCACACGCTCTGAATAACCGGCAGCCGGTGTACCAAAGTAATGAATTAATTGTATATTTTGTAGGCGCGCCCACGTTGTAACCCGCGTCACATGTCACCTGTTCGTCATCTTAATAACCAAAATAAAC
>DATDHK010000123.1:0-19839 GCA_036521635.1 Bryobacteraceae bacterium
CGCCGGAGGAAACCCTCCCGACGCCCTTGGGTTCGTTTTGTCGTTTACGCCTTAAACACTGAATGAGCTGCCGCAACCGCAAGTATTCTTGACGTTCGGATTGTTGAACTTGAACCCAGACCCTTCCATGCTCTCGACATAATCCACCTGGACCCCATCCAGATACAGCAGGCTGGCCTGATCGATGAAAACTTTCAAACCCTCGAAATTGTATGTCTTATCAAGCATATTCGGCGTATTCTCGAAAGCCATCGAGTAGCTGAATCCGGAGCATCCGCCCCCTACCACAGCGATCCGCAGCCCGCTGGGTTTCGGCTCCTGTGAATCCAGAATCTCTCTCACCTTGCTTATGGCTGTCTCAGTTAATTGCACCATGGCGTCAGATCTCTCCTTATTCGAAGTTCCCGCACTTTGATTATCTCCCGAACCCGCGCACCTGGCAAGGACGCAGTTTACACGAGAACTGGTTATTCGATGCTAAACTCCCTCTTAGGGATGCGCCAACCTGCCACCGGGACAGTGTTTCACGCCCAAACGATTGCAACCGCATACGGTTGGGGTACGTCTCGGAAGTTGTATGAACAGCCTTGCTGGCGTACTCAACTTCCCGGCTTCGAGCCCGGCTTCGAGCACAAAACCTCAGGCAAAGAGCAGAGTGGACCACCGCAATACTGAAGAAGCGGCTTTGGTCCGGCGCGTCCAGGCCAGGGATGAGATGGCGTTCCGCGAGATCGTGGAGCGCTACCAGGCCAAGGTTTTCTCGATCATCTTCGGCATCCTGCGCAATCACAACGACGCCGAAGACATCGCCCAGCAGGTTTTTTCAAAGATTTATTTTTCGATCAAGAACTTCGACTTCCGCAGCTCCCTGCTGACCTGGATCTACAAGATCACGGTGAACGAGTGCTACGATTACCTGCGCAAGAAGCGCGTGCGCAAGCTCGTTTATGAAAGCGATTTTTCCGAAGAAGACGCGCAAAGGATGCAGAACACCGACGCCGCCATCGATCAGAATCCGGCGGTGGACACCAGGCTCGCCCAGCGCGACCTGATCGGCAAGCTGATGGGCAAGCTCTCGTCAGAGGACCGCAGCCTGTTGTTGCTCAAGGAAGTGGAAGGGCATTCGGTGGAAGAGTTGTCGCAGATGACCGGAATGAATGAGAATACGATTAAGGTGAAATTGTTCCGCGCCCGGCAAAAGCTGCTCAAAGCGGCGCAGCGGCTCACTCGCGGGACCGGACAAACTGTAGCGTGATAGTATAAACGGACGATTCGATCCGTCAGCGTTTTTGACTTGCAGTAAATTTTGAGGGAAGCTATGCATCAACCAATACGCGAAAACCTTGAGGAATTTCTGGCGGGCGCAACCCAACGGATACCTCAGGAGTTTCAGGCGCACCTCGAAGCGTGCGAGGAATGCGCCAGTGAACTTCGATTGCTCCAGACGCAGTCGAAGATGCTGCGATCGCTTCAGTGTGACTCCGGTATCGAGCCGCGCGCCGGATTCTATGCGCGCGTAATGGATCGAATCGAAGCGCGCGGACCCGCGTCCATCTGGACGCTATTGCTGGAACCCAGTTTCGGACGGCGGCTGGCGCTGGCTTCGGCCACCCTGGTAGTGCTTCTCGGCACGTACCTGGTTACTACCGAATCGGGCGATAACAGCATGGCCGCGAATCCGGTTACTGTGGCGTACGACTCCAACACGCCGCTGGTGGCCGGCGCGGACACCCTGCAACAGCAACGGCAGCGCGACGCGGTGCTGGTGAATCTGGCCAGCTATCACGAATAGCGCACATATGTTTGCCGCCGACCGCGCCTCCTGGCAAAACCCGCGAATCCTGGTCCTGCTGCTTCTGGTTTTCATTTGCGGCTCGCTGGCGGGCGCACTGGTGATGCGTACCGGACTACACGAGAAGATACATCGCGGCACGTCTTATTGGCGCGACGACAAGACGCAGTTTTTTTCCTACGACAAGCTGCGTAAGGACCTGGATCTTACCACCGAACAATCCCAGCGGTTAAAAACCATCCTCGACGATTTTGCCAAGTATCACGAAGACCTCGAGACCCAGATGGAAGATGTTCGCGCCACCGGCAAGAACCGCATCGTTCAAATGCTCACGCCCGCGCAACGCCAGCGCTTCGAGCAATTGTGCAATCAACTGCGGGTCCAGTAGTACTATTGGGCCTGCCTTTGACCTTCCTTTATCGTTAACATTTCTGTTGCATTTGGATCGGCCGCAATGCTATCCTGGGATTGGAAACGTGGATTGATTTAGGTCTTGCTAGGGCAGGGCTTACTAATTGCAACCACGATAAAAAGTGCTAAAGGTGAGTCGGTCTTCACGAAAACTTACCCCTGTGGCACTCCAAGCCCCAGGGGATTTTTATTGGGACCGGGTCGCCGGAGAGGAAGTCTCTTATGACGGCGCCTGCTTTATTCGGCCTGGAAGGCGAATTGATTTCGTTGCGGATCTCGGTGGATCCGAAACACCTGGAAGATTTGCTGGAGACCTTGGCTCTACTTGATTTTCCGGTGAATCCGCAGCTCTATCACCGGCCGGGTCAAGTGACTGTGGAATTTCCGGCCTACTCGGCCCGCGTGAACGAAGTCAGGAACGCCATCCGCGATCACGGCAATCTGGAAATTTGTAGGGCAGGTTGATAACCTGCCGCCGATTGCAAATCGGCCTTTACGAGCAGTCCGCGCCGGTCCGCTTCGCCGCCATTTTCCGTTCCACCGCCTTCATCAGCCGGCTCTGAACATCGTCGGGCAGAACCTGCGGCTGCATACCCTTGTATACCTGAATGGTTTTCTTGCAGGTATCGAGAATCACGAAACAATTCGGGCACTCGGTGATATGGGTCTCAATGCGGCGGCGAATCTCTACGTCCACGGTCGCGTCGAGGTAATCGTTGAGTTCCGTGAGGAACTCTTTACAGGTAAGCAAAGACGTCGTCTCCTTTCCGCTTGAAGAACCTGGTGAGTTTTTCGCGAAGTTGCAGCCGGGCTCGCAGCAGCCGGCTCTTCACCGCCGGGATGGAAATTCCGAGTGCTTCGGCGGTTTCTTCCGTACTCAGTTCTTCGATGTCTCTCAACACGAAAACGGTGCGAAAAGCTGGGCGCAGGCTTTCGACGGCTTCGTCCAGAATCCGGCCCAATTCTTCGCGGGAATACTGCTGCTCGGGGTTTTCGTCCCAGACCGCGATCTCGCGGACCACCGTATCCTCACCCGTATCCACCGGCTCATCCAGCGGCACGGAGCGGTCCGATTTCCGCTTGCGCAGCTTCATCAAGGATTCGTTTACGGCGATGCGTACGATCCAGGTATAAAATTTCGACTGGCCCTGAAAAGATCCCAGATGCTCGAAGGCCTTGAGAAAAGTCTCTTGCAAGACGTCCTCGGCATCCTCGTCGTTCTGCGTGATGTGTTTTGCCAGGCGGAAAATCTTCCGCGAATAGGCGTTCACCAGCTCGTTGAATGCGGCAAGGTCGCCTTCGCGGGCCCGAGCCAGCAGAGCCGATTCGTCAAACACACCCGCTTCGGTAGTGGCAGGCATTTCTCTCTAATCGTAGCACCCTACACAATAAACAAACTTCCCGCGGCTCTTCGCGTCTAACTTCCAAACTATGTTGGCCGATCTTCGCTTCTCCCTCCGGATTTGTCCAAGAATCCAGGATTCACCGCCGTGGCCGCGGTCACTATCGCGCTTGGCATCGGCGCGAATTCGGCGATGTTCAGCCTCGTAAATGGCGTCTTGGCTGTTGGGTTCCAGCACGACGGGCGGGAAGAATCGATCCACTGACGGCGCTTCGGGCAGATTGATTTTTGCGCAGCTTTCCAGGATTCGTCGTAGAATCGGGACTGGAGGAGCATCTTCCTGGAAGGCGAACAATGGCCATCGACCTCGACAAGGAAACTCAACACCTCATCGATCAGGAGCTCCAGACTGGACGCTTCCGTGATGCAGCCACATTCATTGGCGCGGCGGTGCGGCACTTCCTCATCACTCGCGAGGATCTCGGATACACGCAAGTGGACATCGACGCGATGATTGCCCAGTCCGTCGCTTCCTTGGAACGCGGCGAGGGTGTGGATGGTGAAGAGTTCTTTGCCGAACTGGAAAGAGAAGAGCGCGAACTACAGCGCCGGCGCGGGTGAGGCGCTTCCGCCTCGCTCCCGAGGCACGTGAAGATGTCAAGGATATTTGGTCTTTTATTGCTCCGGACAGCATTGAAGCGGGGCGCGCGTTCGGGAAGAAATTCGCGATAGCTGCCGCCGGCTTGCGCAACACCCCTACATCGGCCACCGGCGTGATGACCTCACTACTCGCGAAGACGTTCTCTTCTGGCTGTCTACTCTTACCTTATCGTCTACCGACCTCAAGTCAGGCCGCTCGAAATCCTTCGCGTCCTGCATGGTAAACGGGACGTAAAGAATGTTCTTGGCTGATTGCCTTGCAGCTACCAGAAGTGTGTCGCCAGGATCCGCGGCGGACCCGACACGCCGTTGATCACCTTGGTCGCGATTACAACCTGAATGTTCTTGCGATCCCAATTGCCTGGCGCCTGTTTGGCCAGCGTGGACAAATACACCGGGTCGGTCAGGAACTCCCCGGCAGCCATCGTTCCATAGATGCCAATCCCCGCCGCGATGACCACGGGTTGATCGGTGGTCGCGTCCCAGAAGCGCGAGATCAGCGCGTAGTCTTCGTTTACCGTTGAGACCGGGGCGCGCAATGCTACCACCCAGTCCCGCTTCGAGGGATTCTGGCGATCTGCGATCCAGGAAAGATGCGTGCCGGCATCGCTTCCGAAGGAGTAGCGCAAGGGACCCGAAAGCCGCAGGGTCCAGTTGTTGTTGAAAGCGCCGATCAGAATTACCGGTCCATCGCGCAAATCGCGAAAGCTCGTGAACACGGCGTTGCGCACATGATAGGCCTTGTGATGCAACTGGAGCAGGCCGGCGATTCGGGAAAGCGTGGTCGCATCGGAGAGCGCCACATGTTGCGCCTCCAACCTTTGGACCTCCTGAAGAGTCGACGCGCCCGGGTCGGTCGCGGCTGAAAGATTGGCCGGACCGATGCACAGCACCGCCGGACTGGAGGAATTCAGTATCGGCCGCCAGAATTGCTCGACCGGTTGCGAAGCCCACGGCCCGAACCAGACGGCCAACACAACCATCGCTGCAAGCGCCGCCGCGGCCAGCGAAATCAGCAGCCAGCGCGGGCGGACCCGGGCCGGCTGAACCAACGCCGGATTTTTGACGGACTGGTGAAACTCCGGCAAATAGGATCCCACCGGCAGGTCGATGCGGAGCTCTCCTTCATGGCCGGGTTCATGGTAGTACTGCGCGATCCTCTTGCGGATCTCTCCAGCCGTTGTTCGAACAACCGGATCGAGATTTGTATCGTAGTGCGGATCGCGCGCGAACACCTCGATTCCGAGCGTCCGCTCCTTCACCTGCGCCGTGTGGCCGGACAGCGCATGCTCCACCACGTACCGCAACATGCTCGGATAGCGCCGGCTGTGCTTGAACAGTGAATTGGCCAGCAGCCGCTCCAACTGTTCGCGGATGGCTTCCCGCTCGGCTTGAGTTTCCGGCGCCCAGCTTGAAACCGGAGATTCGATCTGCTCAATGGCTCTTCGGTTGGACGTAGCGCAAGACTTCCTTTGCGGGAATTATATCACTGAGGCCGGTTTCCGATAGGAGTTTTTTGCGCACCCAATTTGTTGCGGTCTCGAACAACGAATCATACGTCTCGCTACGTCCCACTGACAGTCATTTGTTCTAAAGATGTTCTTCCGTTATCGCCTTCGCTACGGTATGAAGCTTGTTCGCTCCACCGCTCCGCTCCATTCTGTATTGAAATATTGATGTGTAGGGGATAGATCTTGACTTTAGTCGAGATCTGTGACTATATAGTTTGAAGGAAAAACAAACTTGCTGCGGGCTCCGAATGTTTTGAGCCGTGTGACCGGGTCGTTGTGTAATTAAAATCCAGGGGAGATACTATGAGGTCCATGAAGATCGTCCAGACGCTATTCTCGATGCGCGCACTGTTGGTTGCGGCCTTCGCATTCCTGCTTGTTTTTCAGATGCAGGCGCAGACCTCGAGCGGTTCTATTTCCGGCGACATTGTCGACGCCACTCGCAGCGCCGTGCCCAACGCCGATGTAACGGCCACGGAGCAGGACAAGAAGTTCACGCTCAATGCCAAGACTGACAGTGCCGGCCGCTTCGTTTTCGCGACAGTCCCTCCCGGTATCTACCGGATCGACGTAAAAGCCGCGGGGTTCAAGGAGTTCGTCCAGACGGGCATTGTGCTGGACGCCAACGACCGGCTGGCTCTGGGCGACATCGCCATGGAGGTCGGCACTATCAGCGAGCACGTTGAAGTTTCCGCTGTAGCGGTCACTTTGCAAACGGAGAGTGCGGAGCGCTCCGCAACGTTGGGTTCCAAGCAGATGGAGAACATTGCGGCAAACAGCCGGAGTCCCTTGGCGTTGGTTGGGTTGGTGCCGGGAGTGATCAGCACAGCCAATCTCTCGGTTGGCGGGCCGGGAGGTGTCGCGAACATCTCCGCTAATGGTGTCCGCGCAAACTCCAATCAATTGAACATCAACGGCATCAGCAACGTGGACACCGGAAACAACGGCGGCCCCAACGCCACGTTGAGCCTGGACAGTATAGCCGAGTTCAAGGTTCTCACCGGCGTGTACCAAGCGGAATATGGCCGCGCCATGGGTGTCCAGATCAACATGGTCACCAAGAGCGGATCGAGCGATTTTCACGGCACCGGATATTTCTTCCATCGCAATGATAGCCTCAACGCCAATACCTGGAGCAACAACCGGCTCCCGATCGGCTCCGGCGGCAACCCGCGGGCCCTGTTCCGGCTCAACGACGTAGGGTTTACGATCGGTGGCCCGGTAATCATCCCCAAGCTCTTGAAGAGCCGCCAGAAGCTGTTCTTTTTCGTCAGCGAGGAATACCAGCGCCAGTTGCGTCCGCAGAATGTGCGCAACATCACGGTGCCGACCACGGCCGAGCGCGACGGGGATTTCTCCAACAGCGTGGACTCCAGCGGCAACAGAATCACAATCTACGATCCCAACAGCAGCGGCTGCACCGGAAGCAATTGTTATAACGGGCACAGCCCATTCGATAATAATAAGATCCCCTCCTCCCGTCTGTACGCTCCGGGAGTTGCGCTGATGAAGCTGTTCCCGGTGCCGAACGTCGCCAACTCGTGCTCCCTTACGCCTGGAGCCGCCGGTTGTATCAAGGGCTACGACTTCACGTCGCAGTTCTCCGATCAGTATCCGCGCCGGGAGGAATTGGTCCGCATGGATTACAACTTGACGGACAAGCAGCGCGTCTTCGGGCACTGGATCTATAACAGCAACACATACACGGGCTTGACTCCGGGCCCGTTCGTGCTGGGATCGAATGTCCCTCTCACCCCCATCTTTTTCGCCAACCCGGGAAACGGCTGGGCCGCGGGCCACACTTGGGTCATAAGCCCCACCACGACGAACGAGTTCAACATCGGAAGCACATTCAACAGCATTCGGATCGATAGCTCGGGCACCGGCTACACCCGTACCGCTTCCGGCGCCAATTTCCCGCTGCTGTATCCAACCGCTGTACAGGAGGATTTCCTTCCCAATATCACGTTCGGCGGCAAGATCGGCAGCGGCGTCAGCTTCGGCACCATCAGCGACGCTCCGTTTATCAACCACAACAGGACGCTCGACATCACCGACGGTTTGAGCAAGATCATGGGCCGGCACAGCATGAAGTTTGGCTTTTACGCGCAGCGTAGCTGGAAAGACCAGACTTCGTTCGGAGCGTTTAACGGCGCCTACAACTTCAGCGATACCAGCGCCAATCCGTTGGACACCAACTTCGGTTTCTCGAACGCCGCGCTCGGTGTCTACAACACCTTCTCCCAGGCGGCGAACTTCATCAACGGCCAGTATCGCTATTGGAACTTCGAGTTTTACGCCCAGGACACCTGGAAGGTCACGCAACGCCTGACTCTGGATTACGGTGTGCGAGTGGCCTATGTACAGCCCCAATACGACGCCTCATTGCAGGCGGCCACGTTCGTGTTGAGTAAGTTCGACCCCGCCAAGGCGCCACGGTTATACCAGCCAGTGATTTCAGCCGCCAACTGCCCCCCGCTCAGCCCGGGCAACAAGTGCGGCTACGATGCTACTTCGAATGCATATGTGGCCAACCCCTTCATCGGTTTTATCGTGCCGAATACCGGCAGTATTACCAATGGGATCTTGCAAGGCGGCAAGGGCATCAATAATTACCTGCAAGACGCTCCGCCACTAGTGTGGGGGCCGCGCCTGGGCATCGCCTGGGACGTGACCGGCAGGCAGAACTTCGTAATCCGCACTGGATTCGGAATGTACTACGACCGCTTCCAGGGCAACCGGGTTTTCGACTTCGTCCGCAACCCGCCGTTGGGTATCCAGCCGACGCTGCAGTACGGCTACGCCTCGCAGATCTCGCCGACGGCAGCCCAGATAGCGCCCCCTACCTTGTACGCCGCCGATCCAACCGGGAAGCTTCCCATGTTGATGAGCTATCAGTTCTCTATACAAAACAAGCTGCCCTTTGGAATCGTGCTCGATACCGCGTACGTCGGATCTCAATCGAGGCACTTGCAGGACAATCGCAACCTGAACTACGTGCCATACGGCGCTGCGTTCCTGCCTTCGGCGCTCGACCCAACTCAAGCGGCTCCCACGCTGTTGGGCAACAATATCCTGCTGAACCAGAATCTTCGTGGTTTGAGGGGCTTCAGCGACATCAACCTTTACGAAAGCGCCGCCAATGGGAATTACAACTCCTTGCAGATCTCGGTGCAAAAGAGAGCCGGTAGGCTCTTCCTGGGGTTGTCCTACACCCAAAGTAAGTTCCTGACTACCGCTCCCGCCGACACTAACTTCGTCCGCGTGGATTCCAACACGCGCCAGGCCTACTACGGCCCATCGAGCAACGATCGCCCCCAGAACTTTGTGCTCAACTATGTCTACAATGTGCCGAACGCAGGCAAGAACTTCCTCACTAAGGCGTTGCTCAACGATTACCAGATTTCCGGCGTAACGGTGTTCCAAAGCGGCTCTCCGTTCACGCCGGGATTCGCCATTAACGGCGTCAGCAACCAGAACATCACCGGCTCCACGACGGAGGGTGCACGCATTGGCGTGGTTTCAGGCGTCAACCCGAACACCGGCTCGGACGACCCGTACAACCGCATCAACGCCGCGGCTTTCACGACGCCCAGAGCGCCAATTTGCCCGACGCCGACTACTTGCCAGGCCAGCATCGGGCTGGAGTCCGGCGTTAACTACTTGTATGGGCCGGGCATTGCGAACTACGATCTCTCGGTGCAAAAGACCTTCAGGATACGAGAGAAAATGTCTATCGAACTGCGCGCCGACGCTTTCAACGTGTTCAATCACACGCAGTTCTCCGGAGTCAACTCCACTCTGAATTTCGCGGTGTTGAATCCGACCACGAATCAATACGTAAATGCAACCACGTCTCAGAACGGCGTGTTTGGCTCGGTCATCAACGGCAACTTCATCCCGGTGACGCCCAACAATTTGACGGTGAACGCCAACGGATCGACCAACATTAACGGATTCGGCACTATAAACGGAACCCGATCCGCCGGGGCTGGAGGCAGCCCCAGGTTTCTACAGTTAGTCGCCCGGTTCCGGTTCTAGACCACTAACTATAAGGGCTCGGGAGCAACTCTTCCGAGCCTTCCCCGTTTGGATTCTCCAACGCCCGGCTGGATGCTTACAACACGTTCGTGCAAGCCAGCGCCTACATTAACGGGATGTATCGCTACTGGAACATCGAAGTGTTCGTTCAGGATACGTGGAAGATCACGCCGCGCGCACTGGGCTACGCCCGCATCATGCAGCTTCTGGTGCGCGTCCAGTTCTAGAGATAGGTAGCGCAGACGATCGCCTTTCGTCGTTTGCGTTCCCAGCGCAAGACACTAAACTGGAAAGGTGCCGAACGCATACCAACTGGTCCGCCTGTTTTGGCGGCCGGCTGCAAGCATGAGCGCGATTCTCGACCAGGGCAGTCTGCTCTTTGCAAGTAGCGCGGTGGTCATAGTTTCCGTATTGCTGGAACTAAGCCTGAAAGGCGCAGTGACGCTTCAGTTGACTTTCGTTCCTCTGCTGGGCCTGGCCATTGCATACGTTCCCGTGACGCTGTTGCTCACGACGCTGATTGGGCAACTCGGCGGCGCCAGCGTGGTCTTCCAGCGCGATTACTCATCGCTGCTGACCTGCGCAGGAATGGCGTGGGCGACCGTCAATATTCCGATCGCCATCGCCGGATGGATTCTGCCGCTTCCCCTAGTGGCGTTCGTCGCGATCCCCGCATATCTCTACTTCCTGGTGCTGATGTTCTTCGCGGTACGCACAGTGTTCGGCACGGAGAATCGCATCGCGGCGGGCGTAGCCGGCGTGTCCTGGATTCCGTTGCTGGCCGCGCCGTTCCTGTGGAAGCCGCTGAGTTTCATCCTCGGATGGCTCAGTTCGCCATTCATCCTGTTTTTTGCTTTCTACTATCTTCGCGGCGAACTCTCCTCGCTCGGCGCAGGCATGCATCGCCGGCAGAATCTTCGCCGGAACCTCGAAGCGGCGGCGGTCAATCCACACGATGGCGACGCGCAGTATCAGCTTGGATTGATCTACCAGGAGCGCCGCCAATACACGGAAGCCATTCAGCGCTTCAAGAATGCCGTGGCGATCGACCCGAGCGAGACAGACGCCCATTTCCAATTGGGGCGAATTGCGCTGGAACAGGGCCGCTTGAATGATACGTTGGAATGCTTTCGGACAGTGTACGAACAGGATGCGAAGCACAGCTCCAGCGAGATTCTGCGCGGACTGGGAGAGTTGTATGTCGCGGCTCGGCAATACGCCGACGCGATAGAACGGCTCGAAGTCTACATCGAACGGCGTCCGTACGATCCCGAGGGACTGTACTTCTTCGGCTTCGCGCTGGAGCAAAGCGGCGACGTGGCCCGGGCCCGCGAGATGTATGAACGCGCAACGGAGGCGGCCCGCATCGCGCCCCAATTTCGCAGACGCTACACGGCGCAATGGAGCCGGCGGGCGCAGAAGCAACTGAGAAAACTTAAATGACGCTTCGCCCACTCGTACTGCTCGCCCTGCTGGCCGTTACCGGCTGTTCCCGGAAGTCGGACCAGCCTGCGCTCGCGAGAGCCGCCGATTTCCTCTGGAACCAGCAAGCCAAAGACGGCGGCTGGCCGAGCCACACTTATGGACTGCTACGGTCCGGCCAATCGCTGACGCCGTTCGTTCTCGAAGCGCTGTTGCAGGTTCCCGGCCGACAGCCAGTCGCGAAAATCGATCGCGCCATCGAATTCATCCGCCGTAATACGAATTCCGAAGGCGCGCTGGGGATGATGGATCCGACATTGCCCGACTATCCCAACTACGCGACCGCGCTCGCGGTAAGCGCCCTCTGCCGCGCCAAGCGTCCCGGCTGGGAGGAGCAGGTAAAACCGATGCTGGCCTGTCTGCGGCGTCAACAGTTCACCGAAGACACCGGGTGGCATGCGAACGACTCGCCCTATGGCGCGTGGGGCATGGGCGGCATTGAGCACACGCCGCCGAACCCCGGCCACGTGGATCTTTCGATGACGCGCTACGTGCTGGATGCCCTGCGCGCCGCCGGTGTAGCTGCCGGCGACCCAGCATTCGCGCGCGCGCGGATCTTCGTCGAGCGCTGCCAGAACTACGACCCAAAACATCCCGACAATGCCGACGGGGGATTCTTCTTCTCAACAACCGAATTCGACACCAACAAAGCCGGCCACGACGGCCAGCATTTTCGCAGCTACGGCACTACGACGGCGGACGGCATTCTTGCGCTGCTGGCCATCGGGCGTCCGCGCGACGACGATCGCGTGAAGGCCGCCGCGCAATGGCTGACCTCGCATCATCGCGACATGGCCGTTCCCGGATTCATCGGTGAAGCCTTTCAGCGCTGGCCCCATGGACTGGCGTTCTACTACGCCGCGGCCGGCAGCCAGGCATTCCGTGCTCTATCGGTACCCGTTGGCCCGGCGGTGGCCGAGGCTCTCGAGCGGTCGCAGAAACCGGATGGAAGCTGGGCGAATCCCGAAAATCTGGTGAAGGAAGATGATCCATATATTGCGACGGCGTTTGCTATTCGGGCGCTTGTGAACCGCTGATGGAGACGTTGAAGTTGGTATTGCAAAAATGCAATACCAAAAACGAATGACGTGGATCGTCGAATTGCTCGACGCCCGCGTTCGAGATGAACTGGAAGCCCTCCCTGCTGACATGCGGGCGCGTTTTCGCCGGATTGTTGAATTGATCTGTGGTCCGAGTGTTCATCAAGAAGACTGCTAGGTTGCACAAGAACTGGATGAAAGATCCCAACTACCGGCGTGAGTATGAGGCGCTGGAAGAGGAGTTCGCCCTTGTGGCCGCCTTGATCGAGGCGCGCACCCGAGCCGGCTTGACCCAGGAACAGGTGGCGCAACGGATGAAAACGACTCAGGCCGTAATCGCCCGGCTGGAGGGCGGCGGGAGCAAACCCTCTACGCGTACACTTGAGCGGTACGCGGAAGCTACTGGCTCCCGCTTGCGGATCACATTTGAACCAGCAGAATCAATCCTTTAGAATAGCGACCTTGCATTGCTAGCATACTAGTGATAAGCTTAACTTAGTTGATAACGTATCACTAAGATCTGGCGTCTAACTTAGGCGGGTCAACATGGACTTCAATCGCTTTACTGAAAAAATGCAGGAGGCCGTCCGCACGGCTCAGTCTGTCGCGGTTCAGCATGGAAACCAACAGGTTGACGTCGAACACCTGCTCCTAGCCCTGTTGGAACAGGAAGGCGGGCTGGCCCCGTCCATCCTCCACAAAGCCGACATACAAGTAGATGCCCTGCGCGGGCGCGTGCAGCAGGAAATCGACCGGCTGCCCAAGGTGTCCGGGCCATCCGGCGGGCCGGAGCAAGTCTATGTAACTCAACGGCTCACGAAGGTTGTGACGGATGCGGAAAACGAAGCCAAACGGCTTAAGGACGATTTTACCTCGGTTGAACACGTCCTGTTGGCCCTAACCGACGACTCGGGGGCGACCGGCAAGCTCTTCCGTGAGTTCGGCGTCACGCGCGAAAGGCTGATGCGGGCTCTGCAAGAGGTTCGCGGCAGCCAGCGCGTCACCAACCAAAATCCGGAGGCTACCTACGAGGCGCTCGAGAAGTACGGGCGCGATCTGACGCAGCTTGCCGCCCAGGGGAAGCTCGACCCGGTGATCGGACGCGACGAGGAAATTCGCCGCGTCATCCAGGTGCTGTCGCGGCGAACTAAGAACAACCCGGTGTTGATTGGCGAGCCGGGCGTGGGCAAGACCGCGATCGTGGAAGGCCTGGCCGCACGCATTGTGCGCGGCGACGTTCCCGAAGGGCTGAAGGACAAGCGCGTGGTGTCGCTCGACATGGGCGCGCTGATCGCGGGGGCGAAGTTTCGAGGCGAGTTTGAAGAGCGTCTCAAGGCGGTTTTGAAAGAAGTGCAGTCCTCCGAAGGTCAGATTATTCTGTTCATCGACGAGCTGCATACCGTGGTCGGCGCCGGCAAGGCCGAGGGCACCATGGATGCCGGCAACCTGCTGAAGCCCATGTTGGCGCGCGGCGAGTTGCATTGCATCGGCGCAACCACGCTCGACGAATATCGCAAATACATCGAGAAGGATGCCGCGCTCGAACGCCGCTTCCAGACTGTGTATGTGGATCAGCCGACCGTTGAGGACACCGTTTCCATCCTGCGCGGGCTGCGTGAACGATATGAAGTGCACCACGGCGTCCGCATCAAGGATTCGGCCCTGGTGGCCGCGGCTGTGCTTTCCAATCGCTACATCAGCGACCGCTTCCTGCCCGACAAGGCCATCGACCTGGTGGATGAGGCGGCGGCGAAGTTGCGCACCGAAATCGATTCCATGCCGTCTAACTTAGATGAGATCCTGCGCCGCATCATGCAGCTCGAGATCGAGCGGGAGGCGCTGAAGAAGGAATCCGACGCCGCGTCCAAGGATCGCCTGAAGAGGCTCGAAAAAGAACTGGCCAACCTGAAATCCGACTCGGACGCTCTCAAAGCCCAATGGCAGGCCGAAAAGGAAGGCGTGCAGCGGCTGCGCGCATTGCGCGAGCAACTGGAACAGACCCGCATCGAAATCGAGAAGGCCGAGCGCCAGTACGATCTGAACCGCGCCGCCGAATTGAAGTACGGAAAACTCACCGAACTGGAGCGCAAGCTCAAGGCGGAAGAGGCCCGGCTGGCCGAGAAGCAGTCCGGCAAGCGGATGCTCAAAGAAGAGGTGGATGAGGAAGATATCGCCGAAGTCGTAAGCCGCTGGACCGGCGTTCCCGTCTCGAAGTTGCTGGAAGGCGAGATGCAAAAGCTGCTGCATCTCGAAGACGAACTGCATAAGCGGGTGATCGGGCAGGACGAGGCGGTCCAGGCTGTGGCGGAATCCGTGATGCGCGCGCGGTCCGGCTTAAAGGATCCTAATCGGCCCATCGGCAGCTTTATTTTTCTCGGCCCCACCGGCGTGGGCAAAACCGAGCTGGCGCGGGCGTTGGCCGAATTCCTGTTCGACGACGAAAAGGCCATGATTCGCATCGACATGTCGGAGTATCAGGAAAAGCACGCGGTGGCCCGGCTGATCGGCGCGCCGCCCGGCTATGTAGGTTATGAAGAAGGAGGGCAACTAACGGAGTCCGTCAGACGTCGTCCATATTGTGTAATCCTTTTCGACGAAATTGAGAAGGCCCACGCCGACGTATTCAACGTGTTGCTGCAAATTCTTGACGACGGGCGGCTTACGGACGGGCAGGGGCGCACCATCGATTTTAAGAACACGATCGTGATCATGACCTCAAATATCGGCAGTCACCGCATTCTGGAATATAAAGGAACCTTCGCCGGCGAGGGCTACGACCGGATGAAAGACATGGTGCTGGACGAGTTAAGGCGTCATTTCCGGCCGGAGTTCCTGAACCGTGTGGATGAAACCATCGTGTTCCATGCGCTTTCCGAAGAGCATCTGAAGCAGATTGTGGAAATACAGCTCAACGGGTTGCGCAAACGGCTGGCGGACCGGCATATTGAATTAGAATTATCGGATCGGGCCCGCGGACATCTGGTCCGCAGCGGCTACGATCCGGCGTACGGCGCCCGGCCGTTGAAACGGGCGATTCAGCGCGAAATTGAAACGCCAATGGCGCGCTTGATTCTGGCGGGCGAGGTGCGCGACGGCCGTCAAGTCCTGGTGGACCTCGATTCGGCCGGGAAATTGAAGTTTGAATCTAAAATTGCGAGCCGCGAGCGTGAAGCGGTTCTGAAGGAAGTATGAACCATATGAGAGGTCATCACATCCGTACATCTACGGCTGTTTTATCTATTGTGATTGCGATGTTGGTTGGCGCGCTTATCGTGACCGTAACCGGCACGCGTCATGTTCCGGTTTTTATCGACACCGCGCACGCCGCTTCGGCCGACCAGGGGCCGCTGACAAGCTTCGCCCCGGTGGTGAAGCGCGCCATGCCGGCGGTCGTAAACATTTCGTCCTCCAAAGTCGTACGGCAGCAACAGATGCCGCGCGGCATGATGGACGATCCATTTTTCCGTCAATTCTTCGGCGGCCGTATACCGCAGCAGCAACAGCCCCGTTCGCAGCGCGAGACCAGTCTTGGCTCGGGCGTGGTGGTGAGCGCGGACGGCTACATTTTGACGAACAACCACGTGGTGGAAGGCGCGACGGACATCAAGGTGGCATTTTTCGACAAGCACGAATATCCCGCCAAGCTTGTCGGCTCGGATAAATACGCCGACATCGCGGTGTTGAAGATCGACAAGACCGGTCTTACGCCGCTGCCGTTCGCGGATTCGGGGCATGCGCAGGTGGGCGACGTGGTGCTGGCGGTTGGCAATCCTTTCGGATTGGGACAGACGGTCACCATGGGCATCATCAGCGCCATGGGCCGCGCGGGGCTCGGCATCGAGCGGTTTGAAGATTTCATTCAGACCGACGCGCCGATTAACCGCGGCAACTCCGGCGGAGCGTTGATCGACACGCACGGAGAATTGGTGGGCATCAACACCGCCATCCTGGCCGGCGAAACTGGCGGCAACGAGGGAATCGGATTCGCTATTCCCGCTAACCTGGCTCACAGCCTGATGGACCAGATTCTCAAGAAGGGCAAAGTTTCGCGCGGTTTCATTGGCATCCTGCCGCAGGAGCTGACGCCCGACATGGCCAAGGCCTTCGGCATGCCGAACGGAAGAGGCGTGGCGGTCGCGTCGGTTGAGCAGGATACGCCGGCGATGCGGGCCGGGCTCAAAGTTGGCGATGTGATCACGGCCATCAACGGCAACCCTCTTGACGACGTGAATGCGTTCCGGCTGCAGATTGCCGGCTTCGCGCCGGGCACCACGGTGCATCTCAAGATCGCCCGCGGCGGTCAGACGCTGGATGTTCCGGTCACGCTCGCCGAGTTCAACGAAAAAGCCGAGGTCACGGGCGGACGCGGCGACATCCAGGGTAAGGGAGAGAAGGGCGCTTTGGGCGGTGTTTCGGTGGAGACGCTGAACGCGAACATCCGCGAACAGCTCCAACTGCCGGAGGGAACCTCGGGCGTGATCATCACGGACGTCGATGAGGATTCGGCTGCATCGGCGGCGGGTCTTCATTCCGGCGATGTGATCGCGCAAGTGAATCATCGCGATGTCAAAACCGTGGCGGATTTCAATGCGGCGGTGAAGGCTGGGGCATCGCGCGAGTCGACGCTGCTGCTGATAAACCGGGGCGGCGGCAAGCTGTTCGTGGTGGTTCCGAATAAGTAAGTAGAAATAACTGTTACTAGCCGTTGAGTCTAAAGGGAGCAGGTTCGCTGAGGGCCTGCTTCTTTTTTTGGCTGGAAGCATCTAACGTGTAGGACCGCTCCCTTACGGTCGCGGCTCGGAAAGCGGTAGGGAACGAGCCGCGACCATAAGGGAGCGGTCCGACGAGTGGAGCTCTATGAGTAGTCCAGGCAGAAGTTGGCAAAGTCCGGCGCCGTGGCAGCCTTCCGCGGACGTTTACCGGACGCGGGACGGATGGGTCCTCAAGTTCGATCTCGCCGGAGTCCGGGCCGACGAAGTGACGGTGAGTATTCGTGGCCGGCGGGTATGCGTCAGTGGAGTCCGGCGCGACACAGTGGTGGAAGAGGGTTGCAGTTATTACTCGATGGAGATTTCATATAACCGGTTTGAACGCTATCTGGATATGCCCACCGATCTTGAGAACGCGCGAGTAACAATCGAAGCGAAAGACGGTCTGTTGATGGTGCGAATGATCACGGAGGGAAATGAATATGTCTGAACAACCAGTTGTCTACGAGCTGCCTTTATTGCCGTTGAAGAGCGCGGTGTTGTTCCCTTATCTGGTGATGCCGTTGTCGGCGGGACGGCCGGCGTCCGTAGCGGCGGTGGAAGCCGCGCTGGCCAGCGAGTCGAAGGAAGTCCTGGTATTTACGCAGCGCGATGGCGACCTCGACGTGCCGACGCAGGACGACCTCTACGCTATCGGCACCAAGGCTGTCATTCGCAAGATGTCGCGCGCCAGCGAAGGGCATCTGGAATTGCTGGTGATGGGCATGGAGCGCGTGGCCATGGTGAAGCTCGACACGTCGGAGCCATTCCTCAAGGCGCGTGTGGTGCCGCTGCCGTTGCCGGAAGACAAGAGCTCCGAGATTGAAGCGCTGCAAGGCGCGCTGATCGATCTGGCGGGTGAAGCGCTGACGCTGGCTCAACCAAACGCACCGCAGGAATTGCGCGGGCTGCTGGTGGCCAACGAAGATCCGCTGCGGTTGTCGTTCGTATTGGCTTCGATGTTCAGCCTGGATGCGCCCAAATCGCAGTCCGTGCTGGAAGCTCCGACCCGCGCGGAGGCTCTGCGGTTATTGCACAAATACCTGACGCACGAAGTGCAGGTGCTGGAGCTGCGCAACAAAATCACTTCCGAAGCGCGCAGCGAGATGAACAAGGAGCAGCGCGAGTACATGTTGCGCCAGCAGATGCGCGCCATCCAGCAGGAGCTGGGCGACAAGGGCGGCGAGCAGGCGGAAGCCGATCAACTTCGCGAGCGGTTGGAAAAGGCGGAATTGCCCGAGGACATTCTGAAGGAAGCCACGCGGGAATTGAATCGTCTGGAGAAGCTGCCTCCGGGCGCGCCGGACTACAACGTGATCCGCACCTATCTCGACTACGTGCTCGAGCTGCCGTGGCGCAAGGGCACCGAGGATTCGCTCGATATCGCCAAGGCGCGGCAGGTGCTGGATGAAGATCACTTCGGATTGAAAGACGTGAAGGAACGGATACTGGAGCACTTGGGTGTTTTGAAATTGAATCCGAATGCCAAGGCTCCGATACTGTGCTTCGTGGGGCCTCCTGGCGTGGGCAAAACGTCGCTGGGGCAATCCATTGCCCGGTCTTTGAATCGCAAATTCGAGCGGCTGAGCTTGGGCGGCCTGCATGACGAAGCGGAACTGCGCGGGCATCGGCGTACCTATATTGGCGCGCTGCCAGGCCGTGTGCTGCAAGCCATGCGGCGCGCGGGCGCGAATAATCCCGTTCTGATGTTGGACGAAGTGGACAAAATGGGCCACGATTTCCGGGGCGACCCGGCGGCCGCGCTGCTCGAGATTCTGGATCCGGAGCAGAACAAGACGTTCCGCGATAATTATCTGGACCTTCCATTCGACCTGTCGAAGGTTCTGTTCGTGACCACGGCGAATGCGCTGGATACTATTCCACGCCCGCTGCTGGATCGTATGGAATTGTTGCGGCTGGCGGGTTACAGCGAAGAAGAGAAATTGCAAATCGCGAAAACGTACTTGCTGCCGCGGCAGCTTAAGGAAACCGGGCTGACCGAGGAGCGATGCAGCATTTCCGACGCGACGGTGCGCAAGATTATCGGCTGCTACACGCGTGAGGCGGGCGTGCGGCAGTTGGAGCGGGCCATCGGCAGGGTGGCGCGCAAGGTGGCGCTGCGTTATGCGGAGAACCAGTCAATGGATGCTTGCGTAATTCAGCCCGACGATCTGATCGAGATGTTTGGGCCGGAGCCCTTCAGTCAGGAGCAAGCGCGGCGGGAGTTGCCTGCCGGTGTTTCAACCGGGTTGGCCTGGACAGAGGCGGGCGGCGACGTGTTGTACATCGAGGCGACGCTGCTGCCGGACGGCAAGGGGCTTACGCTGACGGGTCAGCTTGGCGAGGTGATGCAGGAGTCGGCCAAGGCGGCGCAGAGCTACCTTTGGTCGCATGCCGGCGACTTCGACATTGAGCCAACGCTGTTTAAGACCTCCGGGGTGCACGTGCACGTTCCGGCGGGCGCGATCCCGAAGGACGGGCCGTCGGCGGGCGTGACCATGGCCACGGCGTTGGCGTCGTTGTATTCCAAGCTGCCGGCGCGAAGCGATCTAGCTATGACCGGGGGAAATTACGCTGACCGGGTTGGTGCTGCCGATCGGCGGCGTGAAGGAAAAGGTTCTGGCGGCGCGGAGGGCTGGATTGCAATCGGTGATTCTGCCGAAGGGCAATCAGAAGGATTTGCGCGATCTGCCGGAAGAGGTCCGCAACGAGATGCAGTTCCTTTTTGCGGAGCGGATCGAAGATGTGCTGAAGGCGGCGATTCCGCAGTTGGGCGACCGGATGACGATGGCGAAGATGCGGCCGATCGATC
>DATDHK010000124.1:0-7705 GCA_036521635.1 Bryobacteraceae bacterium
ACTGGATCGGGCCTGGGGGCCTCGATTGAACCCTGCTCGCGATTGCCGCCAGTCGGCCCCCACAGGCGCTCCGCGATGGTCGCGTCGGAGTTGTCCCCATCGGGCACCCCCAGCACGGCGGTCGCGCCGAAGCGCCCGTCCACCACGGGGGAGATCAGGACCGGCAGCGTGCCCTCGCCGCCCGGGGCGCTCACCCTGCGCCCCGTGTCCACCAACGCGATCGCCTGCGCGTCGCGCGCCGCCCGCTCACCACCGCCGCTGCGCAGCTGCAAATTGTCCCGGTATTTATCCTTGTATTTCTCCGGCTCAAACGACGCCGCGAGCGACTCCACCAGCATCTGCGCCAGCTTCACTTCCTGATCCTTCACCAGGCTGATGTCGGTGCGAAACTCTTCCACTTTGCGGACTTCATGCGCGAAATACATGGTGTGCATCAGTATTCCGTGATCGCCCGGCCGAAAAATCACGATGTGCTCGCGATTGTGCATTGCGATCTTGGCCACGCCCACGTAGCCGGTTCGCTTCAGCGCGTCGTAGAGCAGGGCGTAAGGCTTCTCGCCCGCGCTGTCCGGGGCCATTTAGAAGGAGCTTTCAAAATACAAAGGATCCACTTCCACCGACTTCACGAACTCCAGAATCTCCATTACCTTCGCGGTCGAAGGCGCCATCCGCTTGATCTCTTCGTCTTCCACCACGACGTAGCGGTCCTTCTCGTACTCATAGCCCTTCACAATTTCGCTGCGCGGAATGGGCTGGTCTTCCGCCTGGCAAAAAATCACCTGCTTGATGCGCGAATTATCGGATTTGTGGAGTTGATTGAAGCTGATGCCCTCCGCGCGGGCGGCGGTGTACAGCTTTACGGGGAATGAAACCAGACCAAAAGTGAGGTGGCCTTTCCATACCGTGCTTGCCATGGCGATAACCTCCGAGCTTATACAGACATATCATGATGGTCAAACATTTTCAACAGGGGACGTTCCGGGGGAAAGGAACACGGGGAACACAAGGAACACGAGGAACACCGAGGCGATGAGGAACTGGTCGGGATTCCTCGCATTCCGTGTTCCTCGTGTTCCCCGTGTTCCTTGTGTTCCTGGGCTATCGTCCCGTCATGTACCACGACACGCTGTCTTCGCCTGCGCCAGTCTGTCATGCCTTTGCCGTACTTCGCACGGCGTTTCTTGCAGTTAGCTCTGGCCTCGAAGTTGCATTCATGGATCGCCTAAGCAATGCAAATCTTTCGGAGACAAATAATGCGATCGGCTTTCAAGAAATTCGCCCTGTACGCCGGGCTGCTGCTCATGGCCCTCCCGGTGTTCGCGGATACTTCTAAACTTTCTAACGACCTGTTGAGCCTCTTGTCAAATCCGCTGGGCACAACCAATGTAGTCATCCAATTCAAGAATGCTCCGGGGCTGCTGGACCTTCTCCAAATCACATCTCTCGGCGGCAAGATAACCAATCAGTATTCGTCCCTTTCGGCGATCTCGGTGCAGCTTCCCAACGCAGTCGCGTTTCTCGTTTCCGATTTGTTGAACATTGCCTACATCACGCCGGACCGCGTGGTGGCCGCAAGCCTGGATTACAGCGCCGCCGCCGTGAACGCCTCTACCGCGCAGCAATATGGTTTGGACGGAAGCGGAGTTGGGGTCGCGATTATCGACAGCGGAATTTACGAGCATCCCGATCTTGGCAAATCCGCGGGCGCCGGTTCGCGCGTGGTTTATCGCGAAAGCTTCGTGCCCAAAACGAATCTCGACGATTTCGGACACGGCACGCATGTAGCCGGCATCGTCGCGGGCAACGGCAAGTCGTCCTCCGGTTCCGCGCACCTGTGGCGCGGAATCGCGCCCAACGCAAATTTGATCGACCTGCGCGTACTGGACCGCAATGGCGGCAGCAGCGACATCGCGGTGATCCTGGCCATCGATCGCGCCATTCAGCTCAAGAACAAGTACAACATTCGAGTGATCAACCTCTCGCTGGGCCGCCCGATTTTCGAATCGTCGAACTTCGATCCTCTATGTCAGGCCGTCACGGCCGCTTGGAAAAACGGAATTGTGGTGGTGGTTGCGGCCGGAAATTTAGGACGGAACGGCTACGCCACTGTTCTTTCCCCCGGCAACACGCCCGCCGCGATTACGGTAGGCGCGATGAAGACTCTATCTACTTATTCGCGCACGGACGACCTGGTCGCCAGCTACAGCTCCAAGGGACCGACGGTCTACGATCTGACTGTGAAGCCGGACGTTGTCGCGCCGGGCAATCTGGTAGTTTCGCTGCTTGCTCCCGGCTCCACGCTGGCCGCCGAATTTCCGGCAAACGTTGTGAGCCCGGCATATCTGCGGTTGAGCGGCACCAGCATGGCAACCCCGGTGGTGAGCGGCGCGGTGGCCGATCTAATCCAAAACAATCCGAGCCTGACTCCGGACACAATCAAGGCGCGACTGATGAAGACGGCCTTCAAATCGTTCCCCGCGAACAGCACGGCGTGCGATGCTACGACGGGCGCGTGCTACACCAGCCAATACGATATCTATACCATCGGCGCGGGATATCTGGACATCGCCGCCGCCTTGGCGAATCACGATACGGCAACAGCCAGCGCCCGCTCACCGCACGCCCGTTACGATGCCGCCCAAAAACAGGCTTATCTGGTAACAGACCCGGGAACGCTGTGGGGCGCCGCGGCAACTTGGGGAACAGCGGCAACCTGGGGCACAAACGTGTTCATGCCAGGCAGCACCGCAGCCACATGGGGCACAGCCGCAACCTGGGGCACAGCCGCAACCTGGGGCACCGCTGCCACATGGGGAACGGCTGCAACTTGGGGCACCGCCGCAACGTGGGGAACTGCCGCGACATGGGGCGCCAGTGGTAACGGAGAAAAGTAGAATTGTGGTGCGCCTATCGCAGACCAATATTGCGCGCGATCCGCTGGAATCTTCTCTCCCCGCGAAGCGCATCGAACATGGGATCGGCCTCCAAATAAGCCAGATGGCTAGATCCCTCAAGCACAGCCTGCTCCAGACAATCAAGAGCGAACCCAGTTTCGCCAAAGCCGAGATGCACTATAGCCCGATCGAACGCGCCCGATGACTCCAGTATCTTGCGCGCCGGCGCCACCTGATCGGAAGCCGCCAGCGCCAGTCCCAGCGCCGCCCGGTAATATGGCGCGGCGCCGCCGGCCAGCGCCACTCCCTTAGCAAGCAGCGGGACAGCTTCGGCGACTCGCCCACTATGCTGCAGAGATAAACCAAGCGGCAGGTGCGCCATGGCGTAATGCTCATTGAGCACCAGCGTCTCGCGCATGCGGGCGATGGCGTCCGAAAATCGCCGCCCGGTGTAGAGCACCCACCCCACGTTCGTACCGACAAAGGAAGACACCGGGTCCAGCTCCCACGCCTGGAACACTTCGGCCTCAGCTTCCCGCCGCCGATTGCGGGCCAGCAGCAGCCACGCATAGTACAAACGGCTGGTGGCGTATTCAGGCTGGATCGCGATGGAAGCGCGCAGGTACCGCTCCGCACTGTCCCAATCCCAGTGCAGCCGCCACGCCACCATACCTAGCGCGGCCAGGGCCTCGGCGCAATCGCCGTCGATCTCGAGCGCCCGCCGTGCGGCCGCCTCGGCTTCCGCCAGCGCGTTCCGCGGATCCATTCCACCGAGAATTTCATCCCCGAGCAAAATGCACGCGTCTGCCAACCCGGCATGAGCCGGCGCATAACCCGGATCGATAGCAATGGACTCGCGCGAAGCCGCCACCGCCCGCTGCAGATCCGGAATGGTAGTCCGATTCCAAAAATGGCGCGCCCGCCTCCACGCCCGTTCCGCGGCCGGATCCGCCCGCCGGCGCGCCCCACCAGTCCGCGCGCCTTGAAAACGATAGCCGCGCTTAGGCAACGTTGCAATCCAGCGCGATCCCAGAATGCGGCGCAGCCTTGCGACCGCGTTATTCAAACTATTTTCGTAGTCCACATGCAGGCCGGCGGGCCAAAGCTTGCGCGCCAGCTCATCGCGCGCGATCAGCTCCCCCGGCCGCGACGCGAGCTCCACCAGCAGCCTCGAAAGCAGCGGCTGCAAGCGAACCCGCCGGCAATTCCGGCGAAGCTCGCCGGTAGCCAGATCGAGATCGAAAGGCCCGAATGATCGCTGGCTCAAGATTTAAGACTCCGGTGATTTTTATTCCGCGCGAACGTTCTTACAATTACAGCACATGAAATTCACGGGGATGGTTGTGTGGTTATTCTCGGCTGTAAGCGCGTTGCAAGCTCAACCCGCGGTGGCGACTGTGGTGAACGCCGCCAGCAATCGCTTTCGCGACTTGCCGTTTTCAGGCGTGGCGCAGGGATCGCTGGCGATCGCCTACGGAACCGGCCTCGGTCCATTGTCGATAGTCTACGCCAACGCATTTCCGCTGCCCAACAATCTTGCCGGAACATCCGTATCCATCACCGTAGCGGGGACCACGGCGCCGGCCCTCATGATCTACACCGTCAGTACGCAAATCGCCTTCCTTGTGCCATCACGGACGCCAACAGGCATCGGGCAAATGCGCGTTACCTACAACGGCGGAACCAGCGCGACAGCGCCCATCGAGATTCTCGACGTCAGTCCCGGAATCTTCACCTTCGCCCAGAACGGAAGCGGGCAGGGCGTAGCAACCGACGCACTCAACAACGCCGTCGTCACGCTGCAAACCGCCGCCCAACCCGGCCAATTGCTCACGGTCTGGACCAACGGACTGGGCGCCGATTCGGGCGACGAATCCAAAGGCCCCACCACCGGCAATCTGCCAGTGAATCTGGACGCGATCATCGGCGGGCAGAAAGTGGAAGTGCTCTACAAAGGACGGTCGGGTTGCTGCTCGGGTCTGGACCAGGTGAACCTGCGCGTTCCCCCCGGCGTCCTGGGATGTTACGTGCCGATGTATTTCCGCACACCCACTTTCGTCAGCAATATGGTGACTCTGCCGGTGAGTACGGATGGCGGCCCTTGCCCCAATCCTTTTGGCGACCGCGCCACATTCTCGCAGGGCACGCTGGAGCTGGACCATGACACGGACAGCGGGGGAACGTCCAACGTCGGCCAGGCCTACTTTATGCGCTATGACCGGCAGAACTACAACCGCATTCAGATTCTAGACGGACCACCCGGCGCCTGCATAGCCGCCCAATTCCGCAACGACGGCGCGGGCGTGGACCCGGCGCAACCCACGGCGCTGGACGCCGGCCCGCGCCTGACCATCTCTGCCGGTGGCGCAACCTGGCAACTGGATTCGGGCGGCCCTGGATCGTACTTCGCGGATCTGGGCGCGAACAGTCCATTCAATGTCACGGGGCAGGGCACGCTGAGCGGCCGTGGTGGCTCGGCAATCGGCGCATTCAGTGCAAACTTTGCGTTGGACGCCCTGCCGCCATTCCAGTGGCGGGAAACGCCCGATCGAGTGCCGGTGGATCAATCGTTGACCTTTCACTGGTCGGGCAGCGATGCCGCTGGCCTCGTACACGTTATAGGCAACGCGTCGGCCGGCAATGCATCGGCCGGAGTCTTCTGCACGGCAACCCCCGGCGCCACTGAGCTGACAATTCCGCCCGACGTTCTGAAGGAACTGCCCAAAGGCCAGGGATTCTTCAGCGTGGAATACCGGCGTCTTGGAAACCTCACCGGAGGCCCAGCAGCATTAGACGCATTTATTCTGGATCGCCGGATCCGCTGGGCAAGGCAGGTTGTGTTCGAGTAGCGGCGAGTCAATATCCGCGCTTCAATCGGTTCGCCCGCTGCACCCGGCAATTCAGGCAAAGATCCACGGTGACGGCGCCATCCGCATTTTCGTCCAAAGCAGCGACGCCCAACTCCGTGGCTTCGTTTTTCGACATTGTCTGCCGCGACAGCATCGATTGCGGCGGCAGCTTCTGGCCACATCCATCGCAGAACCGGCCGCCGTCTTTCAGCATCACTACTAGAATAGGACTTGGTCTCCCCCGCCCGCCAGATCGCATTCAACGTCCTTCGCCGCGTGCTCGAAGGCGGCTATGCATCCGACATTCTGCTAAAACAAACCGCCGCGCTCGACTCGCGCGACGCCGGCCTCGCCGGCGAAATCGTCTTCGGATGCCTCCGCTATCAGGCGCAACTGGATCACATCGTCAGCCTGTTCGCCGCCGGCCCGCTGGATTCGGAAGTCCGCCTCGCCTTGCGCATGGGAATCTACCAGCTCCGCCATCTGGATCGCGTGCCGCCCCATGCCGCTGTGGGCGAAAGCGTCGAACTGGTGAAGCGCGGCCCCCGGCGATCCGCCTCTGGACTGGTGAACGCCGTTCTGCGTAAAGTAGATCGCAAGCCCATCGCATGGCCCGATCGCGCGACGGAGCTATCTGTCCCGGAGTGGCTGGTGGAAAAGTGGGACCGCCAGTTCGGAACGGAAACGGCCGAGAAAATCGCCCGGTCCTTTCTACAGCCGCCCGAAACTTACATCGCTAGCACCGGCCGCATTCAGGATATCGGAGCGCAGTCGATCATTCCTCTTCTCGACCTGCACGCCGGCCAGACGTTCCTCGATTTATGCGCCGCCCCCGGCAACAAAACGGCCCAGGCCATCGAGTATGGGGTCCAGGCCATAGCGTGCGACATCCACTGGCATCGCCTGAATCAGCTAGCCGGTTTGAACTGCCCACGAGTAATGCTGGACGGCGCCCAGCCGCTGCCCTTCGCCACAAAGTTCGATCGCATTCTAGTGGACGCCCCATGCTCCGGCACGGGCACGCTGGGCCGCAATCCGGAAATCAAGTGGCGCCTGGAGCCCCCGGATTTGCTGGACCTGCATCGCAAGCAAGTAGCGCTAGTTCGAAACGCCCTGGATCGTCTGCGGCCAGGCGGCCGCCTGGTGTACTCCACTTGCTCACTCGAACAAGAAGAAAACCAGTCAGTAATTGACGCCCTTCCCGGCCCATGGCAAGTGGTAGAGCGCCTACCAGGCATCGAACCCGGCGACGGCTTTTTCGCCGCGAGTATCAACCTCGATTAAATCCTGAATCCGATGCAGCGGACACTCGGTATCCACGGCGTCGAGAATCGTTTCGACGCCTTTTTCCGGAGAAACGTGCATTGCACAAGAAGAATCCTATGGCTGCGCTTTGAACAGTCCGGCAAGCTTCGCCATATCGATAGTGAAGCCGAACTGTCCCCGCACCTCCGCTTCCGACTTCTTAAGGAGATCGGCCCGGTTTGACCGCGTCACGGAGATGGGCAGCGTGATCCCTTTGGCGATCGGAATCTCCACCCGGGCCTGGACCCGGTAAATGCTGTCATAGCTGTTCATCCAGTTGCTTTCTCCCGACAGTCCGAACAGTAATGGAGACACGCCGCGCTGTAATGCCTGATCGTGTCTCGGCGCGAAATGCAATTCACCGGCCAGGCGCGCGCTGCGCACATCGGCGCCAATCTTACGGCTATTCAGATAATCGAAGCTGCCATTGATAGTCACGCCGATCCATTCGGCAAAGCCGTAATCGAAGGCGGCTTCAGCCCGATGCGTGTCGATTCCTTGGTCCTTTTTCTCCGCCAGCTTGGCGGTGTAGGAGATGGACAACTGGGGCGCGGTGCGAATCTTGCGGACCAGGGCCTTCACATTCGCCGACAACAGGTTCAGCGACTCAATGATCCCACTCTCCTGAATGAGGCCGTCAATCTGCGCCAGTTCGGT
>DATDHK010000125.1:0-8177 GCA_036521635.1 Bryobacteraceae bacterium
GGAGCAGACCTGGTGTCTGGCGATTAAGCGGGCGGGGCTGGCGGTGGAGCGGTATCCGGTTTTTATTTACAGTTCGTAATTGTGGGGCAGATTGGTAATCTGCGGCCGATTGGTAATCGGCCTGTTCGGTGGAGCATTCAAATTGACGGGCCGATTACCAATCGGCCGCAGGTTACCAACCTGCCCCACAATAAAGTTCGCTATTCCAACGGGCGGACCCAAATATTGCGGAACCGCATGAATGTTTCTTTGACATCCGGATGGGTGTGGTCCTGTAGCTTTAATGGACCCGGTTCGCATTCGTTGGTCTTGTCGCCCAGTGTCGTTATGCCCTGGATTCTTACGTTGTCTTGCACCAGCACGCCGTTGTGCAAGACGGTCAGCGTGCCCCGCTGCTCCAGCTTGCCATCCGATCCGCATTTCGCGGCATGGAAGACGATGTCGTAAGTTTGCCATTGCTCCGGGGGACGGCACGCATTTACCAGCGGCGCGTATTGTCCATAAAGCGCTCCACAAGATCCGTTGGCGTAAGTCGGATTCTGATAGGAATCCAGAATCTGCACTTCGTAGCGGCCCTGGATATAGACGCCACTGTTCCCGCGCGCCTGGCTCTTGGCCTGCGGCATGTTCGGCGTGGCAAACTCGACATGAATCTGAGCGCTACCGAATTTTTGCTTGCTATAGATGTCGCCGGTGCCGCTCTTGCAGACCATTACGCCGTTTTCGACCGGCCATTTGGCGGCTGTGCCATTGCCGTGCACCCAGCCGGACAAATCTTGCCCGTCGAAAAGCACGGTGGCGTCCGACGGCGGCTGGCCGGGCCTTCCGGGATCGACGGCACGGGGCTGAGGACCATCCTGCGCAAATGCGCGGACAGTGGCCAGCAGAATGAAAATCGGAACTCGCATTTATTTTTTGCCGACTGGAATTGCGTCGCCGAGATTCATGGAGCCGCCGCCTTCGCTTACATAATTGCGATTCCACAAAGGGATTTCCACTTCCACGTCGCCCTCGACGATGCACTGGCAGCCCAGACGCGATCGCAAGGTCAGCCCCGCGGCCATGTCCAGCCGGTCGGCTTCGTCGTCATCCATTTCCGAGAGATTTTCCAGGCCCTGGGTCACAATTACGTGGCAGGTGGTGCAGGCGCAGTTGCCTCCGCACGCATGTTCGAGATGGATACCGAAGTTCAGGCAGATGTCGAGCAGCGATTCGGGCTTCCCGTGTTCGTGATAAGGAAGCTTGCCGGGCTCGTACTCTACAGTCTTCCCGTCGATGGTTACCTTTGGCACATTTCATTATATCGTTGGGCAAGAATGGGCGTGCCACGGCATACTAGATAGCAGTGTTCCATTTCATCGAAAAGAAAATTTCCCAGAGCGTGGCGGAGCTTGTTCGCTCGCGCTACGGCATCGACACGGCGGTTCCGCTGGAACAGCCCAAGCAGTCTTCGTTCGGCGAATTGTCCATCCAGGTTGCGTTTCAAATGGCGCGCCAATTGAAGAAGTCCCCGAAAGCGATCGCGGCCGAGATCGTCGAGGGCCTGGGCGCCATCGAAGGCGTGAGCGGGCTCGAGGTGGCGGGCAACGGTTACATCAATGTCCGCCTGGATAGGGGCGCTTACGGGCGTGCCGTACTGCATGAAAAAGAACAGGAGCCGGAAGCGCGGCCAGGCAAGATCATAATCGAGCACACTAACATCAATCCGAATAAGGCCGCTCACATCGGTCATCTACGCAATGCAATTCTCGGCGACACATTCGTTCGCATGCTGCGCGCCGGCGGACGCAAAGTGGAAGTGCAGAACTACATCGACAACACCGGCGTGCAGGTGGCGGACGTTGTCGTGGGTTTCCAATATCTCGAGAAAAAATCGGCCGCCGACGTTGAGAAGCTACTGAACGATCCCGCCGTGCGCTTCGATTACTATTGCTGGGATCTTTACGCCCGCGTCTCGAACTACTTCAACGATCATCCGGAAGCTCTGGAGTGGCGCAAGGACACGCTGCATGCCTTGGAGCACCGCACCGGGAACGTGGTTCAGCTCGCCGCCACAATTTCCGACGCGATTGTCGATTACCATCTCAAAACCATGAACCGCCTGAGCGTCCAGTATGACGTGCTTCCGCGCGAGAGCGAAATCCTGCAGCTCAAGTTTTGGGAAACCGCCTTCGAGCAGCTCAAGCAGCGCAAGGCCATCTATTTCGAGACCGAAGGAAAAAACAAGGGCTGTTGGGTGATGCCGGCCAGCGCCTTCAAGGAGCAGACCCACGAGGACACCGAAGACAGCAAAGTTATCGTGCGATCCAACAACACGGTTACGTATGTTGGCAAGGACATCGCGTATCAACTCTGGAAGTTCGGTCTGCTCGGCAAGGATTTTTATTACCGTCCGTGGAAGCAAATCAACGGGCACGTTGTATATGTTTCGACGGCTGAGCCGCAACCGGCCGGCGCTCCGCAATTCGGACATGGCGACTTGGTCTACAACGTGATCGACACGCGCCAGTCCTATCTCCAGGACGTCGTAGTTGCCGGACTGAAAGCGCTCGGCTACAACGAGCAAGCGGAACGCTCCATCCATTTTTCCTACGAAATGGTAGTGCTCTCACAGCGCACCTGCGTGGAACTTGGCATCGAGCTTTCCGAGGAGGATCAGAAGCGGACGCATATCGAGATGTCGGGGCGCAAGGGCCTGGGCGTCAAAGTTGACGACCTGATCGATATGCTGATCAAAAAAGCGCTTGAAGAAGTGGAGTCGCGTCACGCCGAAGCGCCCGCCGAAGAACGCCTGCACATTGCCACGCTGATCGCCATTGGCGCCCTGCGCTTTTTCATGCTGAAGTACACGCGCAATTCCTTGATCGCATTCGATTTTCAGGAAGCGCTCAGTTTTGAAGGCGAGACCGGACCCTATGTGCAATACACGGCCGTGCGCGCGCGCAACATTCTTCGCAAACTCGCCGGCCGCGGCGAGGAGTTGCCGGACTTCGCCGCCGAATTGGACGAAACCGCCATGCGTCGCCAGCTTGCCTCCGAAGACTTCTGGCAATTGCTGCTCATTGCCTCGAAAGTGGAGGCGTCCGTCGAACGCGCCGTGGCGTCTGGAGAGCCGGCCCACGTCGCCAAGTATGCGTTTCAGTTGGCGCAGGCGTTCAATAATTTCTATCACGGCTACCCGGTTCTCACCGAAGAAAATCGCGAGAAGCGAACTTTCCTTTTATGGATGACCAAGTTCTTCGGGACGCAACTCGAGCGCACCTTGGATGTGCTTGGAATAGCAGTGCCGGAGTACATGTGACCGGTCCCGGTGGCCGAAAAGCACCACCGCTGGTTTTAGACGACCAACCTCGGGCAGGAACATAATGCGGCATTCCAATCACTTAGCGGTTGGAACCCGGCTTGCAACACAAAATTGTTTGAGGTGCCATTAAACAAATGAAATCGAAAAACAAGAATCTGACGTTGGCTTTGCTCGCCGCCTCCGCTTTGGCAGTGGCGCTTCCGGCTTTTGGACAGGACCCGGGCGCCTCGAGCCCACCGCCGTCGGGTGGATGGCGTAGATTCGAATCGTCCAATCCTGCGCCGCCGCCGGATGCACAGGAACCTGCGCCGCAAATGCGGACGCGGAATCAGGCGCCGCCTCCGCCGCGGACTGGGCCGCTCACCGTCCCGGCCGGTAGTTGGATCACGATTCGCGTAAACGAACCCATTTCCAGCGACCACAGTCAGCCCGGAGATATGTTCACCGCCACGCTGGCTCAACCGCTCATCGCCAACGGACGAATTATCGCCCGGCGCGGCCAGATGGTAAGCGGTGTGGTCTCGGAAGCCGTCAAGGCTGGGCGCGTGAAGGGCGTCTCCCGGCTGGGTTTGGAATTGACTGAGATTGGTTTGGCCGACGGCAGACAGGTTCAAGTCAAGACGCGATTGATGGAACGCCGCGGAGAGACGTCGTATGGCCGCGACGCGGTTGGAATCGGGACCACGGTTGGAACCGGCGCCGCGATTGGCGCGGCGGTGAACGGTGGAGTGGGCGCGGGCGTTGGCGCGGCAGCGGGCGTTGTTGCGTCTACTATCGGCGTGCTGTTAACTCGCGGGCGGGCCACTGAGGTATATCCGGAACAGCCGCTCACCTTCCGGTTGGAAACCCCGATCAGCGTGGATGCGTACGATGAAGCGTTCCAGTATGTCTCACAAGAAGATTACGACCAGAGACCGCCGGCGCGCCGGGCGCCGTCACGCGCCTATGGACCGCCGCCACCTTATTACGGCTACCCGTATTACTACGGCGGATGGTTCTCGCCCTATTACGGATACGGTTTCGGCCCCAACTTTTACTTCTCGTACCATCGAGGGTTCCGCCGCCGGTAACGTCAAGCGGATCCAGCCTCAGTCCTGCAAAAAGTGAGGGGACGAACAAGGAGATCGTCCCCTCGGATGGACACAAGACACTTTTGAGTGGGCCGGAGCACCACTCGAAATCGAGGCGAGTACAGTTGCCGTAAGCATTATGGTCTATTTGCATCGAGTAGACCATCAGACGTTCTGTGGAAATTCCGGGCAGATTTGCCCTACTTGAGCGTCAGGCGCAGGCGGAATCCAGAATCTTTTGTACTAAGACGTCATATTCGAGTCCCGCCGATGCAGCCGCTTGGGCGAAATCCTCATCGCGCGCAAGCGACGGGTTCGGGTTGACTTCGATGACCATGATTTCGCCGGCCGCCGTCAAACGGATATCGATCCTTCCCAGGCCTTGGACTTTTAGCGCGCGATAAACCGTTCGGGCCAAGCGCGTGAGTTTTTCACTGAGTCCCGGGGGCAGCTCGCGGGCCGGTCCGTTGCGGATGCCCCACTTCTTGCGGTAGGCATCGTCCCACTTGGCTTTGAAAGTCGCGAACTTGGGTTCGTCTTCCGGAATTTGTTCAAAGAAGATCTCGCGCGGTGGAAAAACGGTGAGCTTGTTGTTGCCCATGACGCTGACGTAGAGTTCGCGGCCGTCTATATACTCTTCAATCAGCGCGTCGCAGCGAAACTTTTCGTGGATGAATCGCGCGCGCTCCAGAGCCTCTTCTTCGCTTCTGGCGAACGATGCCTTGGCGATGCCGTCGGACGATTCCTCGCCGATGGGCTTGACGAACGCCGGGAAAATAAAGCGCCGCAGGTGTTTCAGCGGACGCGAGTGCGCCGAAATAACGAAGTGCGGCACACGCACGCGGTGATACAGCAGAACCTTCTTGGTCAGAACTTTGTCCTTGCAGAGAATCAATCCGTCCGCTTTGGCGCCGGTATAGCGAACTTTCATCAGCTCGAGCAGCGCGGGTATGTTGGGTTCGTTCGCCCGATTGCTATAGAACGATTCCGTGAGATTGAAAACCACATTGGGCGCGAACCTCTTCACGGTCTCGACGATGGCCGGCACGTCGTTGAACAGGCCCAGCGTCTCCACTTCGTGCCCCAAACGGTTGAGCGCAGCCAGGACGTCGGCCTCGGTGGGCTTGTCCTCCTGCTCCTTCAACTCGCGCGAGGAGAACTGTTCGCCGGCCGAAGCCGGACGCGCCAGGTCGAAGAGCACCAGCACCTTCATGGCTAGACAGACCTCTTGAAGCGGCCGGTATGAAGATGATTGGTGACCAGCGCGGCCAGGTAGGCGGCCAGCTCGAAAGATACGCGGGCGCGGTCCGGCGGTGTGGTGAGCCGGAGTTGCCGGCAGCGTTCAATCAGCTTGCGCACCAGCATGTCCACCGTATATTTTCGCTGTCCCGTCCAGCGGACGATGGAAGCCACCAGCGCGCGGCGATTCCGGCGCATGGCCGGCGCGACCAATTCTCCGTTGGGCTCGCCGTTTCCGAAAATAGCGCGCAGGTCGGCGTCGTAGAAGTCGGGGAAGTCTTCGGCGAAAAGTTTGCGGCGCTCGGTGTAGTATCGGGCCAGCGTTTTTTTCAGCTTGCCGGCGTCGGAGATGCGGCGGCCGCGGGTGACTTTGGGTGGATTGGATTTCGCCTGCTCCATAAGGGCATGCAAGTATTCCAGCTTGTCCAGCGCTTTCCATCCGCAGTATTGTTCCCGCCATTGTTCGGGATTCATGGAGAGCCACACCGCGAACGTTTCGGCGAAGTCTTCATCCGGATGCGCCTGGGCGTACCAATTGGGCAGATGCCGGACGAAACTTTTGCTATAGGGCCGGGGTTGATAGGTTTCCGGAGTGTATTCGGTTTCAGGGCTGCCGAAAATCGCGCGCCATTCCGGGCGGGATGAAAACCGATAAGCATGATCTATGGCGTGGCCGCATTCATGGCGCAGCAGCTTGAGGCACCATTCCGGAGTCCCACCCTCCACTTCGAGCATCCGGTGGAGTTCGAGCGTCTTCAAACGATGGTGGGCGAGATAAAAGGGAATTGCTATGGCGGGGACTCCCGCGGGCGAGAACCATTCATCGCCCAGATAGCAGGCGGGGCGAAAGGCCAGGCCGCGGGCGGCAACTTCGTCGTAAAGCTGTGCGACGCGCCCTTCCAGTTCGCTGCCTTCAATGCGGACGCCGAGGTCGCAAATGCGCCAGGCCAGCAGTTCGTCGTCTTTCAGAGTCCCCCAGGGAGGTTCGAGCGCAGTGTCCACGGATTCATCGTAAAGCAATTGGTGGACGGGATACTCTGACGTTGTGGTCTAATTTCTAGAAAGGCAGGAGCGTCACACCATGAAATCACTCGTCCTCGCGGGACTCATTTTGTTCACGGCCGTCTTCGTGTACTCGGAAGAAGCGGTGGACTTGTCGGTGATTCACCGGATCAAAGCCGAGGCGTTCGAGAACTCCAAGGTGATGGACCACGAGTTTTACCTGACGGACGTTCACGGCCCGCGGCTCACTAACTCACCGGGATATCGCGAAGCCGGCGAATGGGTGATGAAGCGGCTCAAAGAGTATGGACTCACCAACGTGCACGAAGAACCGTGGTCGTTCGGCCGGGGCTGGACTTTCACGCATTATGCCGCACACATGGTGGAGCCGCAATACGCGCCACTGATCGGCTTTCCTCTGGCCTGGACTCCCGGTACGAATGGAGTGGTTCAAGGGGCGGCCATTTACGCGCCGATTACCACCGATGCGGATCTGGAAAAATTCCACGGCAAGCTGGCAGGCAAGGTCGTATTGACAATGGCGCCGAAAGTTTTGGCGATGCAGACGGAGCCGCTTGGACGCCGGATGACCGACGCGGATCTGGCGGCCAGAACTCAGACGGCCGACCCTTCGCGGCTCGGTAATCCATTCCGTGCCGCGGGGACGGCTCCCCAAACGCCAGAGGAGCGCGAGCGCGCCACGCAATTCCGGAAGAAGGTCAACCAGTTCTTGAAAGACGAGGGCGCGCTGGTGGTCCTGCAATACGGTTACAACGGCGATGGCGGCACGGTATTTGCCGGGGGCGGTGGATCGCAAAACGTGAAGGATCCGATTCCGCCGCCCATGGTCGCGGTCACGCCCGAGCATTACAACCGCATCGTCCGTCTGCTCCAGCACGACATTCCGGTCAAGCTGGAGTTCGACATTCAAGCGCAGTTCATCGATTCACCCACCGATTCGTTCAACGTGATTGGCGAGATTGAAGGAAGCGGCAAGAAGGATGAAATCGTGATGCTGGGCGCGCATTTGGATTCGTGGCATGGCGGCACCGGCGCCACCGACAACGCTACCGGCTCTTCGGTTGCCATCGAGGCCGTGCGAATTCTGAAGGCCTTGAACTTGAAGCTGGACCGCACGGTGCGCATAGCTTTGTGGGGCGGCGAGGAGGAAGGACTGCTGGGCTCGAAGGCCTACGTCAAGCAGCACTTCGCCGATCGCGAAACCATGCAGCCGACCAAGGAATACTTCAAGCTCGACGCATATTTCAACGACGATACGGGCACCGGACGTTTTCGCGGAATCAGCGTGCAGGGCAACGATCAGATGCGGCCCATTTTCGAAGAATGGCTGAAGCCGTTCCACGATCTGGGCGCGACCACGGTTTCCGGAACCACGTCTCTCACCGCGCGTGCACCCGGTGGCACGGATCACACATCCTTCGATTACGTCGGACTGCCCGGCTTCGGTTTCATGCAGGATCCGATGGAATACAACACGCGCACGCATCACTCCAACATGGACGTAAACGATCGGGTGCAGCCCGGCGACCTGATGCAATGCT
>DATDHK010000126.1:0-11362 GCA_036521635.1 Bryobacteraceae bacterium
CAATCGGCGGCAGATTACCAATCTGCCCCACATTCGCGCTGTCAGCGGGCCAGCGACATCCTGACGCGCGCAATTACCTCCGCGGGTTGCCGAATCACAAACGAATGTCCTCCGGCGAGCGTTTCGAAAGAAAACGGCCCTGTTGTGAGCTCGGACCATCCGCGCATCTCTTCCGGCTGCACATCCGAGTCGCTAGCGCCCGCCATCGCCAGGATTGGGCAAGCCGTTTTCGCGCCGGGCTCCATCCGGTTCGTCTCCAGAACTTGAAAATCCGCTCGAACGATGGCGAGAAAGTAATCCATTAGCTCGGAATTGTTGAGGATTTCCTCCGGTGTCGACTGCAACGTGCGGAGCCTCTCGATCAGCCTCTCGCGAGGCAGTTTCCAGTACTCGGTCTTGGCCCTCTGCTGCGAGGGAGGCCTGGCCGCCGCCACCACCAGAGCCAGCGGACGGAGCCGTCTTGCCTCCAGCCGGCGGGCCGTTTCAAACGCCACCGTCGCTCCCATGCTGTATCCGAAGAACGCGAATGGAAGATCGAGCAGATGCTCAATCCCGCGGGCGAGGGCCGCGCTCAACTCGGCCAGGTTTGTGGACGGCGTCTCAGCGCGCCTTCTGCCACGTCCCGGCAATTGAATGGGGCACACCTCGATAGTTTGCGGAATGTACTTGTGCCAGTCGCGGAAGATCAGCGCCGATCCTCCGGCATGATGAAAACAAAATAATCTGAATTGGGGGCGCGGCACTCGAGTGCAGAACTCGATCCAGCCCGGGGCGCTAATATCCGAGCGAATCGAGCTCACGTTCGATTTCCTCCAGCACGGCCGGATTGCCGTCAAAAGAGCGCTCCGATGCGCCGGATGGCGCCTCGAACCAGAACGGCCGATTGTTTCTGGGATGCCCCGGAATAGTAACTTTACGGGCGCTGGTCGCGGCATATAAACGCTCCCATTCCAGCGGTGCGCCAGCCATATATAAAGAGGTCCACAAAGAGGCCGGCCAGGCGTCGCCATTCGGCGCCATCTCCAGAACGGGTAACGCGGCTGGGCGGTCGCTACTCAGGACAATCGGGATGCGCGCGGCCGCGCTCAAGGCCCCTTGCTGCGCCTCCGTTTCACAAATCAGCATCGCGGGGCGCAACCCCCATTCCATCAACAACATGGCCATGCCATATTGCAGCGCCAGGCCCGCATCCTCACCGACGGCGAGGCCAGCGTCAAACTCAGGGTAAATGCGCTTAAGTTCAGCGATTTGAGCCGGATCGGGGATCGGCGAGGAATTTGACAAAACGAACCCAAGTCCCGGGAATCGCTCCGGGGCTGATGCCGGCTGCGGTCTTTTCGCCAGAGCCGCCGCCAGCTCGCCGTTGTCCTTGCCGCCGACGGCTATCCGAAAACGGTGGTGGGGCCGTCCGGCGCTGGCGGTGTAACAGATGTCCGCCGTGGCTTCGTTTGTTCCGTTTAAGAAGGTGACATAAGTATCCGCGAGTTCGTGAAAGGCCGCTTCAGTCTTGGCCGAAATGAGCAGGACATGCGTTGCCGGCCCTTCGTCGCCCGTGTCGTCACCCGACTGCGGGGCGTTCGCCAGCACCACATGAGCGTTCGCCCCTCCGAACCCGAACGAGTTCACGCCGGCCAGGCGCGGTCCGGAAACGTCCGGCCAGGGAATCTCGGCAACCGGCAAACTCTGAAGCGCGCCCGGCCAAAAAGCCTGGCTGGGCCCGGACAGATTCGGCGTCGGTGGAATCCGGCAATGCCACAAACACAGCGCCGTCTTGATGACGGCCGCCATTCCGGAAGCCGCCTCCATGTGGCCTACGTTCCCTTTGACAGAACCCAGAATGCAGGCGTGGCCGGGGTTGGTGTCCGCGCCGATCGCGCGCGCGATCCCTCTCAGCTCGATGGCGTCGCCCAGGACAGTGGCGGAGCCCATGGTCTCGATGTATTGCAGCTCGGCCGGCTGAATTCCGGCATTGCGGCAGGCGCTTCGAATGACGTCGGCTTGCGCGGCGGGGTTCGGGGCGGTGATGCCATTGCTGAATCCGTTGTGGTTGACGGCGGTGCCTCTGACGACCGCGTAGGCGCGGTCCGCGCGCGCAACCCTTTTTAGCAGCACCGCCGCCGCGCCCTCGCTGCGGACATAGCCATCGGCGTTTCGATCCAAAGGGCGGCAACAGCCGCCGGCCGAAATGAAGCCGGCGCCCGCGAAGGCCTCCGTCACCGGCGGAATCAACAGCACCGAAACGCCGCCGACAATCGCGAAGTCGATGTCCCCGCTTCGAATCGACTGGCATGCATAATGGAGCGCCGTGAGCGAGGAAGAACATGCGGTATCGATGGCCAGACTCGGGCCGCTCGCGCCCAACCAATGCGAAATCCGATTCGCCGCCGCCGAGTTGCTGGTTCCCGAGGTTGCAGCGGCATGCGGCCGCGCCTGATTCCAGAACAGCACGGCGTAATCGTGCGTGGAAATCCCGACAAAAACGCCGGTGTGCGGTCCGGTAAGCTGCCGGGGAGAGATGCCCGCATCCTCGATCGCCCCCGCGGCCACGTCGAGCATCAAGCGCTGCTGCGGATCGATGAACGGGGCTTGATCCCCAGGGATTCCGAAATATGCCGGATCGAAGCCGGCGACCTCGGCCAGATAGCCTCCGGCAAACCGGTCCGTCGACTGGCGCTCCCCGCGCGATTGCGGCATGGGTCCGATCGCGGACTCACCTAGCGAGAGCAGACGCCAGAACCCGGACGGTGAGTCGGCACCCGGAAAGCGGCAGCCGATCCCGACGATCGCGATCTCATCGCGCTCCATGTCAGGTCACCGGATTGAACAGGCACGGCAACGTCTTCAATCCTCGCATGTGCGCGCTGCGGATCCAACTGAGCTCGCGCGTAGCCAGACGCAGGCCGTCGAGTTGTTCGAGCATCGTCTGGATCGCGATTTGCGCGGACAACAGCGCCACGTGCATACCCAGGCAGACATGCGGGCCGGTGCCGAACAACAGCCCGCTCACCTCCGTCCGGGCAAGGTCGAGTTTTTCGGGTTCGGGAAAAACATCTTCATCGTGGTTCGCGGAACCCAGCAGCAGATGCAGCCGCTCGTCGGCGCGAATGGTGTGACCGTCGATCTCCATGTCGCAGCCGGCCCTGCGAATGATCATTTGGACGGGAGTGTTGTAGCGGGCCAGTTCTTTAATGATACCCAGGGACACTCTTCCCCGCGCGCGCTCCATCTGCTCGGGATGCTCGAGCAGCGCCAGCATGCTATTGCCGATCAGGTGCTGAGTGGTCTCCTGACCGACGCTGAACAGCATCATGCAGAAAGCCAGCGCCTGGTCCGGATCGCCGGACTGGGACATCAAATGACTCAAGAGTCCGGTCTTGGAATCGCCCGCCCGCGCCGTGAAGTACTCCCTGAACTGCTCCGTCTGACGGTTGAGGTGGATGTAGTGCGCCAGCGACGCCGGCTGAACGAAGACCGAGAACAGGTCCACCGACCAAACCACGATCCGGTTTATGTCGTCCATCGGCAGGCCCAGCATGTGAGCGGCAACGCGGCAGGGCAGCGACTTCGCCAAGTCCCGCACCACGTCGATCCGGCCTTCGCGAAGCAGCGGACGGACCAGATCCTCCGCCAGCTTGCGGATAGCCTGCTCCAGCCCATCGATCGCCGCTTTGGAGAAATGCGGCGCGACGGCTGCCCGCAACGCCGTATGTTGGGGCGGATTCACGAAGAACAACCAGCGTTCCAGAAAACGGCAAAGCGATTCGACCTCGGATGGGCTTCCGATACGCCGGATGCGAACCGGAAGATCGTCGATCAGATAAGTCGCGTCCATCAATACGCGCCGGATGTCGTGGTAGCGGCTCAGCACCCAGTCCGTGCCCAGGCATCCCCGCACGGAGTAAACCGGCGCACCCTCGCGCAGGCGTTTGTAGGACGGATAGGGATTGCTGGTGAATTCCGCCGAAAACGGATTGAAGACTGGAGCGGATTCCCGGCTCGGTATCACGTGGGACCGCGGCGCGGCTACTCCTTAATGACTGCCATTGCCTCGATCTGAACCAGAACGCCGTTGGCGATGAGGAACGGCGCGCCTGCCATGGTCGTCGCCGGCATTTCATCCCGCTCGAAAAAGTTTTGCAGCTCCTCGGCCACGATGAAAGAGTCCGTGTTCCCTTTGTAGACGATGTTCACGCCGAGCTTGACGATGTCGTTCTTAGTCACGTTGGCGGCCTTCATCACGATCTCGAGATTCTTAAGACACTGCTTGGTCTGCGCGCGTAAATCGTCCTTGCCGACGATATTGAATGCCTTGTCCAGCGGAATCGATCCCGAGAAATAAACGGTCTTTCCGGTATTCGGAACCACGGCGGCTTTGGAATACGTATCCACTTCGAACAGAGCGTCGGGATTGATATAAGTCGCAAGACCGGTCGCTGCCGGACGCGGCTTGGGCTTACGCGCCGGCGGTGTCTCCGCCGGCTTCTGCTGAGCGGCGGGTGGCGCGGCGGGCTGAGCGGCGGGCCGAGGAGGCGTAGTCTCCTGCGCGCGCAAGTTAGAGAAAACCAATGGGAGTAGAAAGAAAATAAGGCGGCCGCGCATTGAACTCATAGTCCCTCGATTGTGGCGCTCAGGCAGTGTTTTGTCAAGAGAAGATATTCAAACGGATGGAAGTCTAATGGGCGTGAATTTGTGAGGAATGGGCCCCACGTGCGGGGGCCCATTCCTCAATTCAAACGGGGACGCAGTCCTTACGATTGAGGCATCTTGAAGAATGCCGCTTCCAGGGGGAAATTGAACTCGATCTTGTCGAAGATGAGCCGGACTGGCGGCCCGCCGCCTGCTTTGATCAGCAAATTCGTGGGCAGAGTGAAGCCATCGAAGGTCTTGTAATTCAGCATGAAGTAGACCGTCTCACTTCCGGTCTTCTCAGCGCGGCTGATCTGCTTGAAGGGAAGATTGGTCGCCTTATCCACGAAGATGTCCGTGGTGTTGCCGCTCTTCATCGTCACGTGCATCTTGTAGGTTGCTTTTCCTTGGACTTCCTCCGGGCCCAGGTATTCAACGATATTGCCTTTTTCTTTGTACCCGACCAGGGGACCATCCACCATCACCCAGGTGTCCTGCGAATAGTTCTTGGCCTCTTCATCGGTCGCCTGTTTGATCGGCCCGCCGCTCTTCAACCTCGACCACTTTTTCTCGCCATCGAAACACTCGATGAAAGTGGATTCGCCCCGCGTGATTTCCGTGTACACCATCTGCGGCACTTTCATGGTGCTGACAACCGACGCCTCGCCTTCCAAGCCTTGAACTTGAAGCCTGCTGGTGCTCCGCAGAGAGTAGACGGATTTGATCTTCTCGGTGCCTCCGAGCGCCTGCGTCAATTTTGCGACGATTTCATCGACGGTCGGCTCAGCCGCAAAGGCCGTTCCAACCACGAAAATACCCAGAACCAAGGGGAGCTTAGACTTCATCAGTATTCCTTTCCAATGGCAAGGCCATGAACCATTATCCACCCCGTGTCAATTTATTGCTAATGTTTTTTCTGGACACGTGGGATTTGGATCCAGCAGAATTGGAATGAAGCAAAGGAGAAGGGAAATATTGATATGGGCGTAACCTGGCGCACGGTTCTTGTTCTGAGCGCCGCAGCGTGGGGCGCCCTTGGTCAGACCGGCGCGGACGTGCCGGCTGACGCCATCGCAATAAAGATCGTGCCCGCCCGAACATTCCTGGTGCATCGGCAGGCCATCAAGTCTCTGGACGAAACCGGGCCGATCGAGTTTACCGTGGTTCCACGAATCAAAAGGAAGCTGAAGAGCCTGGGATACGACCCGATTCCTCCGATTGAGGTGCATGTCTTCTTCGAGGGCGACGACATCCAGGAGCTGGAGACGGCCCGCTATGCCGCACGGCAATTTGAAGTGGCGGCGGCCATCGACAAGGCGCCGGAAGAAGACCTGGGTCAATTCACCACGAAACAGTCTGGCGCATATAGGTGTCTTTCGCTGGTTTTTAAAGGATCGCCTCTGGAGTCAAGCAAATATTGGGCCACGCTTTACGACGCGGCGAAGGCCCGCAAACTGACCGCGGCGAGCGAAAACCGGGAAATTGCCCTGTCTCGCGAAGGGTACGATCCAGGCAAGTATACGACCGAATTACAGCTCGGGATAAAATAACCGCGGCCCAGCCTTCAGGCAGCCGCATCCACGCGACTAGTGGGTTCCCGCGGTGATCGTGGAACTGCGCGTTGTTGGAGGCGGTCCTCCGGCGATCCACTCGGGAATCGAATAACGCGCGTCGATGCCGACGTCGAAGAACCCGGAGATCATCTCCGAATCGTTCAACTCGCCCCAGCGCACCGTCGCCGACGGATCGGGGTTGCGCGGATTGTTCGCCGAATTATCGTAGCGCGCAACGAACCCCACGCGATTGCCTCGTTTCAGCGTGATGGGCTGCTCCAACTCATAGGTGAGCTGCCAGGCGAAATCGTAGCGAGTGCCTTTCAGCAGCAAATCGGGCGGAGCATCGTAGGAAAACAACCAGTAATCGAATCCCACCGCGCGGAGATGGAGATGGGGGAAGAAACGCAAAAGCTTGGCGTCGTTGGGAATTTCGACCTGCGCCGGAATGGGATAGTTCGCCGCTCCCGGCGGAATGGCAAAATCGAAGGCTGCCGCGCACAGCGTAAGCACGCGCTGTTTCACGGGCTCCTTTGCGAAAACCATTCCTACCCGGGTCTTGTCGCTACTCGGCTTTCCGTTGGGCAGGTAATGCATGGAGAAAAGCAGGTCGCTGCCCGCCCGCAGCAACTTTGCCGTTCCCGGCGGCCACATCTCCACGATCTTACCTGGAGTGTAAGTGGTAAACTCGTTGGCCACAATCCCGCGGTCCAGGCTGGTGTGGTTGCCGCGCGAGGGCAGCTCGACGGGCACGCCGGGCGGCACGTCGCGCATCATTTTCGATTCCGGTTCCCGCACATAGATCACCGCGTGATGGACATGTTCGGGTGACGACGGCCTAGCCTCAATCGCCTGGACCCAGCGGTCCTCTTTCAGGTTCAGGGGGACAATGACGTATTTGTATTGCATCACGCCTTTTGCCGGAATTTCGATGGCATTCGCCATCTCGACAACCAAATCGGGGTGCGGAATACTCCACCCGGAGACGAAGGTCTTGGTAGGCTGTTTATCGGCCGTGTTTCCCTCCGGAGATCCGTTGTCGGCCCAATTCCGCAGCGTTTCGAGCTCCACGGCGGACAGGGTCCGGTCATTAGAGAACTTATGTGCGCCCGGCTGGGCGAACCAGGGCGGCATCGTGCGGGTTAGCACCGCTGCTTTGATCGCCTTAACCCAGGGGCGCGTCTCCTGATAGCTCATGAACGACATGGGCGCGGTCTCACCGGGGCGGTGACAGTTTTGGCAGTGTTTGGCGAGGATCGGCTCAACGTCCTTATAATAAGTCGGAACAGCTCCCCAGCCTGCGACTACAACGGTCAGAGAAACGGAAATCCTACATGCGAGTGCCTTCATGGCTCGTCTCCTTTCGACGCCTAACGTCTGAGCCTAGTACCGCATCCTCGAAATTATAACATGGCCCCCGCCAAGACAGTCCCCATTTTCCACGATTTCTTCGCGGAAACGGAATTAGCGCACTGTTTGTGACAGACTCTTTACAAACGTTGTTCCCCATCTGACATAACTTTGCAGCGCACTTGGATCGAGACGAGCGTTCCTTACGATTTCAGGAATTTGCGCGATTATTCCTTGACAAGGAAAGTAAGTGCTCTTAATATTGATCAGAAGTGGGGCGCATCCTGAACCCACCGTGAGTTTTTTCCGACCCGGCTCGAGTGACTGGAATCTTTCCTGTTAGGCTGTTATCCCTATGAGGGCGGATCACCGGCGCAGAAGCGGAGCGAGATCAAAAATTACAAGGAGTGAACCAATGCGTTTTCTACGTATCGCAGTTCTCGGAGCCGCGCTTCCGGCTATTCTGGCCACGAGCGCTCTAGCTCAAGCGGTTCAATACATCATTCCGGAAGAAATGCCCTCGCTTCCGTATTCGTATGGCGTGGCGTTTCCCATAGAGGTCCAGACCAAGGCAGTGTCGGTCACTGCTGCCGGGACCAAATTTGGCGGCACCGGAATCACGGCTAACGTTCCAGCCGCAACCGACCTGAAGGGACAGATGGTGCAGGTGTTGGCGAACCTCGATGTGGCGCTGAAGGAACTGCGCTCCTCGAAGAACGACATCGCCAAGATTCACCTGGAGTTCGTGGGCAATACTTTTGATCAGGTCGAAATGTTGAGCGATCACCTGGAGAATTACTTCCTGGTGAGGAATGCCAGCAAAGAAGTGAAATTCCCGCCGGTTCGTACCTTGATTGGTAAGAATTCGTTGGGCGATCCGACCAAGCTGGTGGACCTGCAAGTAACCTTGATCGACCCCAAGACCAAGCCCGAAGTGATCCAGAGCCAGGGCATCGAAGTCCCCGAGGACTTCGGCACACACGGGACGTCCATCCTGTTGGGCGGCATCACGGCCATGAACAAGTCGTACATGGTGAAGGGTCTGAACAGCATGCGCACGCAGATGCAGACCTCTCTGAAGAACCTGGACCTGGTGCTCTCCAAAGCCGGCGGCACCCGCGACGACGTGAAGTTCATCAACGTGTTCTACACTCCGAAGCCTGGGTCCGATGCCGAAGAGCCCCAGCAGGCGGAGCAGTTGTTGAATGACGAGCTGAAGAAGTTCTTCGGCGAGACCAACGCTCCCACGGTGACCCTCCAGGCCGATGCCGTGAATTGCTCGGCATATCTGTCCATCCTGCTCGACGCCCAGGCGACAACTAAGGGGACTGCCCCGAAGACCGCCCCGGCACCGAAGAAAACTATCTAGTCGTTACTTCAAGACTCGGTAAAGAATCGTACACTCCTGTGCGCGTGGGTAACGCGCACAGGAGATTTCTATCCTGCGGCAGGTGTCGCGGATGGAGGCGTGAGTGGAGTCTCCGATAGCCTGAATATGTGTGCCATGAGCGCTGCGTGGGACAGTCATTTGACACAATAAAGAGGAGTCGCCTGCCCGGAGATGGAACGCAACGATTGTGAAAAACGGATCATCGTCGGTGATACGATCGGAGAGGTAGTTCCTCCAGAGTGGTTTTTCCATTCCTACAAGATTTTTCATGAGCGGCTGACCGATCCCGATTACCCTTGCTACTTCGGCGCCTTTGCCGAAAATAACAGCGATCTATATTACTCCTTCGTCGACCCGGACTTCTCCTCGCATCTTCCCCAGGTTGTCCGCAAATTCATCGAGGTTTCTTCGCAGTTCGTAGGCCGCCGAAACAATCTGGCGGTTTTCTTCAAGCCGGAACCCGAATCCGAACAGGTGACGCATGACGACCGCAAGAAGCGCACCTGGGAGATCCTGCAGCATCTTCACGACAACGATCCGGAGCCATGGTCCGACGCCGCGCCGGCCGATCCGGCGGATCACAGTTGGGAATTCTGTTTTGCCGGAACGCTGTTCTTTATCGTGGCGCTGTCCTCAACATACGTGCTGCGAAAGAGCAGGAATATGGGGCCGGGACTGATCCTGCTGTTCCAGCCTCGCGACGTGTTCGTCGACCCGTATACCGGCGAAAACATCGGCCATGCGGCCCGGGATGCGATACGGGAACGCTTGCGCCACTGGGACGATATCGAAGTTCATCCCGATCTCGGCGTTTTCACCGATCCCCGCAAGAACGAATGGAAGCAGTATTATCTGTCGGACGACATGAAGCCCGAGACAGGAGGCTGCCCGTTCCGGACGCGCAACCTCAAAAGCCGGGCTGCCTCAGAGGATCCCTAAGACCGCATGTCCGCGTGATCCTCTATGACAGAGCTGGAACGCGCGAGAGACCTCGTATGCGCCTCTGATGTCACCATCGTTGGAGGGGGCGTCGCGGGGCTTGCCACGGGCTTGCTGTTCTCCGCCAGGGGAATCACAGCGGCTATCCTGGAACGGTATCCCGATCCGCGGCTCAGCACACGCCGGCCCGCCCAGTCGATTAACCTCGCTCTCTCCCACCGCGGCCTGCGGACGCTGGAAACAATTGGATCGCTCGACGAAATGCGGGACCGCATGGTTCCAATGTACGGCCGGATGGTGCATGGCCCCGCCAGTGACAGTTTCCAGCCCTACGACGGCGAAACGGGAAGCGCGATCTATTCCGTCCGGCGCGACGAAATCGTCAATGTGCTGCTGCGCCAGGCGGGCGGTTCGGAACGCGCGCGGATCTGTTTTCGCTGCGCCTGCGGCTCCATCGACCTTCGAGCGAAAACGCTGCTGCTGGAAGACCCCGCGACCGGCCAGAAGCTCGAGGCGAGTTTTCAGAGGCTCATCGGCGCGGACGGCTGCCACTCCATCGTCCGCCAGGCGATCGTCCGCGAAACCGGCGCGGAGGATTCGGTTCAATGTCTCGATCATGGCTTCAAGGAATTGGAGCTGGGTCCGGAAATCGCGTCGCGGCTACAGCCGGATAGAAATGCGCTCCACATCTGGCCGGGCGGCGAGTTCATGCTGATCGCGCTCCCGAACCCCGGCGGGAGTTTCACGGCCACGCTCTTCATGCCCAGATCGGGACCGGAAAGCTTCGAAGCCCTCGGCGATCGGCCGGTTGACAAGTTCTTGAGGCGCTATCTGCCTCGTCATGCGGAGCTCATACCGGCGCTCTCGGAAAGTTTCGCGTCGAACGCCGTAGGCAGGTTGATCACGGTCTCGGCCACGCCCTGGCATTTTGGCGATGCGGCCCTGATCCTCGGCGATGCCGCGCATGCCATGACGCCCTTCTTCGGGCAGGGCATGAATTGCGCGCTCGAGGACTGCCGGTTGCTGCTGGAATATTTCGACCGCCAAGGCGGCGATTGGTCCGCGGTCTTTGGCGGATTCGAGAGCACCCGCGGGCCGGACACCAACGCGATCTCTCTGTTATCCATGAACAACTATGTGGAGATGCGGCGCTCGGTAATCGAAGGGCATTACCTGCGGAAGCGCGAGATAAATGGAATTTTAAAGCTGCGCCATCCGGACCGCTTTCTGCCGCTGTATCCCATGGTCGCCCTGACCAGCATTCCGTATTCGGAGGCGCTGCGCCGTCATCTGATTCAGGACGAAATCGTAGAGCGGCTCTGCGCCCTGGGCGACCCCATCGACTTGGAACTGGCGGATCGCGAAATTGCCGAACGCCTGACTCCTCTGCCCACAGCCGCCGGCCTTCGAAATTGCGTGACCGTTTAGAACCGCTCCCTCGGCCAGGAGCATCTGTAATGCCTCAGCTTGTCAGCGGACAAGGTCACCAGGGGAGGAAACTTGT
>DATDHK010000127.1:0-12488 GCA_036521635.1 Bryobacteraceae bacterium
GCGCCATCGCGTGGCAGCCCTGGTCGGAGGCCGCGTTCGAGCAAGCCAAGCGCGAAAAGAAATTCATTCTGCTCGATCTGGAAGCCGTCTGGTGCCACTGGTGCCATGTGATGGACGAGACCACTTACAAAACGCCCGAGGTCATCGCGCTCATACAGTCGAAATATATTCCTGTGCGCGTCGACCAGGATTCACGCCCCGACCTGTCGAATCGCTACGAAGATTACGGCTGGCCCGCCACGGTGGTTTTCGGAAGCGACGGCAAGGAAATCGTGAAGCGCCAGGGCTACATCGAGCCGCGTCAAATGACGGCAATGTTGAAAGCGATTATCGCCGACCCGACGCCCGGCCCGTCCATACGCCCCGAGCCTGAAGTGAAATTCGGCGAGAACGCGCTGCTTCCCGAAGATCTCCGCAAGAATCTTGAGGAGCGCTATTTCAGCCAGTACGACACCAAGCACGGCAGTTGGGGATTCGATCAAAAATTCCTCGATTGGAATTCCACCGAGTACGCCATGGCGCGTGCGCGCACCGGCGACAAGAAATCGGAAGAGATGGCGCGGCAATCGCTGAATGCGCAATTCAAGATAATCGATCCGGTGTGGGGCGGCGTGTATCAGTATTCAACCGGCGGCGACTGGAACGAGCCGCACTTCGAAAAGATCATGTCCATGCAAGCCGGCAATTTGCGCATCTATTCGCTGGCTTATGAAGAATGGCGCGATCCGGCCTACTTGAAAGCCGCGCAGGACGTGCAACGTTTCTTGAAGACGTTTCTGACCAGCCCCGAAGGCGCGTTTTACACCAGCCAGGATGCCGACCTGATTGAGGGCAAGCACAGCGCGGCATATTTCAAATTGAGCGATGAAGCGCGCCGCAAACAAGGCGTGCCGCGCGTCGACAAGCACAGCTACTCGCGCGAAAACGGTTGGGCCATTGAAGCCGTGGCCGCGCTCTACGCAGCCACCGGCGACCAACAATATCTGGACGAAGCCGTAACGGCCGCGAAGTATATTCTGGCGAATCGCGCGATTGACGGCGGCGGATTCCGGCACGATACGAAAGATATCGCCGGACCCTATCTGGCCGACACGCTGGCGATGGCGCGCGCGTTTCTGGCTTTGTACGAAGCCACCGGCGACCGTTCCTGGCTCGGCCACGCGGAGGCTGCGGCGAAATTCATGGCCTCCAATTTCGCGGATGGAAAGGCCGGTTTCATTACCGCCAAAACGCCGACGGATCGCACTTACACTCCCAAGCCTGAGCGGGACGAGAACATGCTGCTGGCGCGCTTTGCCAATCTTCTTTCGCGATACACCGGCAACGCCGCCTATCGCGACATGGCGGAGCGGGCAATGCGTTATCTGGTGGCCCCGCAGATCGCGAAGTATTTGCCGACCGGCGGAACGCTGCTCGCCAACCTGGAGTTTTCCACCGACCCGATCCACATCACCGTCGTTGGCCACAAGGACGATCCCGCGGCGCAAGCTTTATTTCACGCCGGCAACGCATATCCTTCCGGTTATTTGCGATTGGAATGGTGGGACACCCGCGAGGGCCGCTTGCCGAATCCGGACGTCCAATATCCGGAGCTGAAGAACGCGGCGGCGTTCATTTGCACCGGCAACACATGCTCGTCGCCGATCTACAAACCGGAAACCGTACGGGCGAGAGCCGACAAACTAACGCGTCCCGGAAAACCAGAAGATCAATAGACGATCGTGTTACCGAGCCGCGACCGTGAGGGAGCGGTCTTTGGGCGTTTTAATGAAACGCGAAATACCCGGCGTATCCCAATCCCGTGCCAATCAAGGCCCCAACCAGCACGTCGCTCAAAAAATGCATCCCTAAAACGATGCGCGATACAGCGATACTGAGCGCGCAGAAAAGCAGGCCGATGGCCAGCGCCGGATAAAACAGCGATAGCGAAACCGCAACGGCGAACGCCATCATGGTGTGGCCCGATGGAAATGAAAACTTGTCCGGCGGCAGCAGCGTCGCCCAGCAATGCGGCTCAATCTGGCAAGGCCGCCGCCGGCCGGTGAATCGCTTGAGCCAGACAAACGCCAGCGCGCTTGCCGCTGAAGCAACGATGGCCGCGGCCAGCGCCTCGAATCGCGTCTCACCGCCGAAAAGCAAAATCGCCAGGCCCATCGCATACCACAGCCAGCCGTCGCCGCCGCGCGTGGAACCGACCACGTAAATACGAACCCAACGCGGCGCCACCCAATTGTTTGCGCGGCGCATCACACTGTGGTCGCGTCTGCTGATGAAGCTGAACATACTCCTGCTTTGAATATACCGCCGCTCGTGTTACAGCCTGTTGAACGGCCAATTCAGCTTCTATGACACACTGTTACATTGGACGGCCCAAGCGCGGTGAAGAAGCTCGATTTCGTGTATTTCAACGCCGGCGGCGGGCATCGCGCGGCGGCCAACGCCCTTAAAAATATAATCCGGCAGCAAGGAAGACCTTGGGAAATCCGGTTAGTGAATCTTCAGGAAGTCCTCAAGCCGCTCGACGTTTTCTACAAGTACACCGGCATCGATATGGAGGATGTCTACAATCTTCTGCTGAAAAAAGGCTGGACCCTCGGCTCGCCTCAATTGACCGTCGCGATGCACGGACTGATCCGGCTCTACCATCGCGCGCAAGTGCGAATGCTGCAGCGGTTCTGGTCCGAAGGCCGGCGCGACTTGGTCGTGTCCCTGGTTCCAAATTTCAATCGCGCTCTGCATCAAAGCCTTTCCGGCACGCCGCTAGTGACAATTCTGACCGATCTGGCCGACTATCCGCCGCATTTCTGGATAGAACAACAACGGCAGTATTTGATTTGTGGAACGGCGAAGGCGGTAGAGCAGGCCAAGGCTCTCGATCACTCCGCGCAAGCCATTTTTCAAACGTCCGGAATGATTCTGCGCCCCAATTTCTACGAGCCGGTAACCGTAGATCGCGGGGAAGAGCGGAAGAAACTGGGTCTGGATTCCGAGCTGACCACCGGCCTGGTGCTCTTCGGCGGCGAAGGATCGAACGTGATGTTAGACATCGCCAGGCGAGTAACGGCGCGCGCGCAATTCATCTTCATCTGCGGCAAGAACCAGAAACTTGCGGAACGCATACGCCGCCTGCCAACCCGGTTCGCGAAGTACGTCGAAGGCTTTACCGGCGAGATTCCCTACTACATGCACATCTCGGATTTCTTCATCGGCAAGCCCGGGCCGGGCAGCATCAGCGAAGCGCTCGCGATGCGGCTTCCGATTATCGTGGAGCGCAATGCCTGGACCCTTCCGCAGGAACGCTACAACACCGAATGGATTCGTGAGAAGCAGGTCGGCATCGTCCTGAAATCTTTTCGGGACATCGATGCCGGGCTGAAAGAGCTGCTGGAACCTACGAACTACACCCGTTTCCGCGCCAATACCGCGGCCATCAAGAACCGCGCGGTGTTCGAGATTCCCGAGATCCTGGAGTCCGTAATGCAGCGAGAAAGCCGGTAAGCCCCAGCGCTTCGCCGGCTAGAAACAGCGGCCAGTTGAACGGATTCGGCAATCCGCCCGCCGCCGTATTCCTGAAATCCCAAACGAACGAAAGGATCACCACCAATCCTCCGGCGATCATGGTGAGCCAATGCGGCAGCCGCGCAGGCACGCCGCCCCGGCCGAGCGAAATCAACCCGCAAACGATCAGCGTCGCCGACACCAGCACCGGCGCCCACACCGGGCCGATCCAGGGCAGAGGAACCAGAAACAGAATGTCCCAAGTGTTGAGCGATTCCGGCCAATGGATCATGACCTTGAGAAATGCGTAGAACGAAATGTCCCACAGACCAAACACGGCGGCGAAGGCCGCCATGCGCTCATTGAGATTGCGGCCTGCGGCCAGCGCAAAGCCCGCGAGCATCGCGATGGTTGCAGCTTCCCTCCCCAGCTCGATGACGAGCCGCCGCTCGTTCTCCGGCCCGGCGGCGAGCAGTTGATCGGGCGTGATCATTGGAAACAAATCACCTGGGTTCCGTTCTGGATGGATGCGCTGGCGAATCGGATCGTATATCGCACGCAGGTACACTACGACCGCGGCCTCTAAGTAACCGAAAGAAATCCCGAAGAGCAACAGCGCAGCAACGATGCGCGGCATAGACACCAGTTTACTTAGGCTCATTCCGAGCCGCGCGCATTAGCAAGCGGTTTTTCCGGCCAGGCATGCTTCGGATACCGCCGGCTCAGCTCACGGCGCACCTGCGGATAAAGCCGCTCCCAGAATCCGGCCAGGTCGGTCGTGGTCTGCACCGGCCGCTGGTTCGGCGCCAGCAGATGAATCACCAGCGGAACTTTTCCGTTCCCGATGCGCGGCGTTTCCCGCATGCCAAAGAAATCCTGCAATCTGGATGCGATCCACGGTGGTTTGTCCGCCTCGTAATGTACTTTGGTTTGGCGTCCGCCAGGCAGCCGGATATGGACCGGCGCAATTTCGTCCAACTGTCTTGCGTTTACCCGCTGCTGCAACATCGCAATCAATGAAGGTCCGGCGGCCTTCAATTCAGCGAAACTTTTTAGTCCGTTACAGAGCTCGCGGAACGTGCCCCGGACATCCACTTTCTGCCCGGAAGCAAACGCGATTCTGGCCAGAAATCCATTGAGCGCATCTTCGTCCACAAAGCGGCCAATGCCCGCTTCGAGTGCTCGCTCGGCAAGTATGGCCGCGGCTTGTTCGGCATCCGGCGTGCCGCTGCGTGTTTCTTGAATCGCCAGATTGTCGTAGACTAGCGCGCTGACCGCGTCCACGCGCTCGGCCGCGCGGTTCCATTCCACGCCCGCGCGTTCCTGGACGCGATCGGGAAAAATATCGATCAGCCAATCCGGCTCGATCGCACAGTAAAGGCGCACCAGCGGAAGCGCGTGCTCGCTGCGATCTTCAATATCCACCGCGACCAGAAAGCCGGCTTGGGCGTCGCAAGCCAGCACGGCCCCGCCGCCAGTGGACAACAGAAGTTCCCGGTCCTTGCGGCGGCGCGCCACACGATCCGGAAACGCCGCCAGAATCGAAAGCGGCAGCGCCTGCGGATTGTGCGCGTGATGTTTAGGCGGCCGGACATGACGCCGGATCTGCTCGAAATGCTGCTTCGCGCGCGGCTCTAATTCGCAATCCAGCAGACGCAATAGATCGCAGGATTCAGAGCGCGCTCCCGAGCTGAGAAGCGCGGCCGCCTTGCAGCCTTCTTCACCCGCGCCCCGATCGAGAGCTTCCATCACCAGCTTTGCCAGGCGCGGATGCAGCGGATAGCGAGCCATGCGCCGGCATCTTTCACCCGTCGCGCCCAGCCGCTCGAGCAAATCTTCCCCGCGCGCGGCCGCCGCTTCCGGAGGCCGATCGAGCCAGTCGAGTTCGCCGGGATGTCCGATTCCCATCGCGCGAAGATGCAGGCAAACTTCCGCCAATTCGCGGCGCATGATTTCGGGCGCCGCATGCTCCGGCCGCCGATGAAAATCTTCCAGCGTGTAGAGCCGTATCACCCGGCCCGGCGCCGTACGCGCGGCGCGGCCGGCCCTTTGCGCCGCCGACGCTTTGCTAATCCGTTGGACATCGAGAGTAGGCAGGCCCGTCCAAGGCGAGTCGCTCGCGGCGCGCGCCAGCCCGCTATCGATCACCGCCGTGACGCCTTCGATTGTGATGGAACTTTCAGCGACGTTCGTGGACAGAATAATTTTACGTTGTGGCGCAGGGGAAACAGCGCGGTCCTGCTCTTCGGGCGAGAGGTCGCCATGCAGCGGAAGCACGAGCAGCCCATGTTTGGCCGCAATCCGCCGGCATTCGCGGGCCGCGCGTCGTATCTCCGCCGCTCCCGGAAGAAACACCAGCACGTCGCCGGATTGCTTCCCGGCCAACAGAATCTCCAACGCCGCGGCCACTTGCTTTTCGAGCGGCGCCGCGGAGTACGGCTGATGGGCGATGGTCAGTTCAAACAGCCGGCCTTCCGAGCGCAATCCCGGACAATCGCCGAGAAAACGCGCAACCGGCGCGGCTTCCAACGTTGCCGACATGACCATCAATCGCAGGTCCGGGCGGGTTGTGGTTTGAAGCCTGCGCAGCAATGCCAGCGCGAGATCGCCTTCGAGATGACGCTCGTGAAATTCGTCGAGCACCACCACGTCCACGCCAGCGAGCTTTGGATCGGAGATCAGCCTGCGGGTGAGGATGCCTTCAGTTAGAAAGCGAAGCCGCGTGCGCGCACCTGCGACTTCTTCGAAGCGAACCTGATAGCCAACGGTGTCGCCGACGCGCTCGCCAAGTTCCTGAGCGACGCGGCGGGCGGCAAACCGCGCAGCCAAACGCCGCGGCTCCAGCACCAGCACGTGTCCGCGAACCAGCGAGAGCAGTGCCGGCGGAACGCGAGTGGTCTTGCCGGCCCCAGGCGGCGCCTCGATAACAAGATTAGAATGCTCGCGCAGCGATTCAAAAATCGCCGGCAGCAAATCATCAATGGGGAGCTTCAAAATCTGCCCGCTGTGTTCCCCGTGTTCCTCGTGTTCCTTGTGTTCCCAGCTTTACGGTTTCTTCGGCGGCGTCGCCGGAGGCGTAGTCTTGCCCGGCTCTTCGACGTCGCTGTACTTGATCACCGAATCGCTCTTGAACTGCTTGTAGTCCTCGTACTTCACCGTCATACGCATGCGCTGCGCGTGGTCCTTGAACTGCAGCGTGTCGTTGGCGATGGTGTAAGTCGGGAACCAATACTTGCCGTCGATCTGCTGCCGGTAGGTCTCGAATTTCGGATATTGATTGTCGGCGCCCTTCTTCATCAATCCAATGCCGCGGCCGTACGACTTCACGATTTGCAGGTCGCGATCGTCCACCCACACCTGGCCTTCGAAGTAACGCTTGCCCGCTTCGAGCTTCTTCGGCTTGACGGCGAACACAAACGTACTGATCTCGTCGATCTGCTCGCGTCCCAGATAGCGTATGTAGTATTTCGGCAGTTCATTGGTGGTGAGCACGAATGGTTGAACGTCGCGCAAATCCTGAATGTCGCCGGGATCGAGCATGAACGCCGTGAGAGTGCTCAGGGGAGCGCGGACTACTTTTTCCGTGCGCTTGCCTTCCGGCGTGAAAATTACGTCGCTGATCTCTTCCCACTTGCCCGTGACCGAGCCGCCCTCGTCGAGCGACATCACGCGCGCACTCTGACGATAAGTATAGTTGCCTCGCGCGCGCGAAAATTCAGCCTCATTGGCGGCGAACTTGTTGATGATTTCGTCAATCTGGGCGGCGGTCGGATCGGGCGTGCTGCCGGCAAAAGCGGCGCCCGCAAGCAGAGCAAAGGTAGAAATGAGACGCATAGATCCTCTTCAACTGGACGGCCAGATTAAGCCCCAGGTTTCTCAAAATTCCAATACCAGTTTACCCGGTTATCGTTGTGTTACACTTTCGGCAAATGGGTAACACACTCACGGTGAGGCTGCCCGAAGATCTCGCGGAATGGCTCGATCAAGCTGCTCGAACAGCGGGCGTGTCTCGTAGCCGCATTGTCCGGATGGAACTCGATAGGGCGCGAAAATCGGCCAAAAAGCCGTTCTTGCGCCTGGCAGGCGCGGTGGCGGGGCCGGCGGATCTCTCCACCCGCAAAGGCTTTTCGCGAAAATGAAGGCCATTGCGGACACCGGTTTCCTGGTGGCTTTCGGGAATCGGACAGACCTCCATCATGCGTGGGCCTTCGAGATCGCGCAACGAGTCACCGAACCGTTATTGACCTGCGAAGCGGTCCTGGCTGAGACCGCGTTTCATCTGCGCAGCCCTAGCCTGGTGTTGCGCTTCGTGCAAGAGGGGTTGGTCCGGCCGGCATTTCTTGTCGCCGATCATATTCCGCGGCTCACGGAACTGGCGGCACGTTACGCCGACCGCGCTCCGGACCTGGCGGACCTGTGCCTGATCAGACTGAGCGAACTATATCCGAAGCATCCGGTAATCACGACGGATTTGGGATTCCGAATATACCGCCGAGGCCGCCGCGAGGCGATTCCTCTCATCCACCCGCCGAAGCTGTAGGCTTCACCCACCCAGAATCTGTTTCGCGATCGTCATCTTCTGCATATTGCTGGTGCCCTCGTAAATGCGGCCGATCTTGGCGTCGCGATACAACTTTTCAACCGGATAATCTTTCGTAAATCCCACGCCGCCGAAAATCTCCACCGCTCGCGACGCCGTGTTCTCGGCCACCTGCGATGCGAAATACTTGGCCATCGCGGCTTCGGTGACGAACGGCATCCCGGCGTCGCGCAATCGCGCGCTGTTATAAACCAGCAGCCGCGACGCTTCCACTTCCGTCGCCATCTGCGCCAACTCGAACTGCACGCCTTGAAATTCTGCGATGGGTTTGCCGAACTGGCGCCGCTGCTTGGCGTACGCAATGGCGTGATCCAGCGCGCCCTGGGCCAGGCCCGTCATCTGTGACCCGATCGCGATACGTCCCTCGTTCAGCGTCTCGATGGCGATCTTGTAGCCCTTGCCCACCTCGCTGAGAACGTTTTCGGCCGGAACGCGGCAATCGTCCAAAATCAGCTCGCACGTCGAAGAGGCGCGAATTCCGAGCTTGTCTTCTTTCTTGCCCACCTGAAATCCGGCGAAGCCCCGCTCCACTATGAAACAGGTGATGCCGCGGTGTCCGGCTTCCGGATTCGCATTCGCGAACAGAAAATAAATTCCCGCTTCGGCCGCGTTCGTGATCCAGAGCTTGCGCCCGGTGATCAGGAAATGATCGCCGTGTTTCACGGCCCGGCTGGCCATGCCGAACGCGTCCGAGCCCGAGCCCGCCTCCGATAGCGCGAACGCAGCCACGGTGTCGCGCGCGAGCTTCGGCAAATAGCGGCGCTTCTGCTCGCTGCTGCCCCAGCGGATCAGAATGTTATTGGCGATGGTATTCTGCACGTCGACAATGACGGCCGCCGATGGATCCACCGCCGCCAGCGCTTCCACCGCCAGCACGGATTGGAAAAAGTTGCCGCCCTGCCCTCCGTATTCTTCCGGAATTTCGATGCCCATCAGCCCCAGCTCGAACATCTCGTGCAGCAGTTCTTTGCGGAATACGCCCGCTTCATCCATCTCGCGCACATGCGGACCAATGCGCTCCCGGGCGAAGCGGCGCACCGAAGCCTGGAACATCTTTTCTTCGTCGCTGAGTTGGGTGAGCGGCGGTGCGGATACGTTGGCGGCGCTGGTTGCGGTGGGCATATATTCAGTTTACTAGCTGAAGGTGTATAATTCCGAGGACAGAGGTAGTTATGAAAACTTGGTTGGTTGCTGGCCTCGTCGCCACGGCCGTTGCACTGCTTGCCTTCCAAGGCATGCCCCGATGTACTTCGCTGGAACCCGACACAGGAAAAAAGGGAGATACGATCAGCGCGAAGGGTGAATTTCTCGATAAGAAGTACCTGGCCGAGATGTATTTGACGGACGGCTCGAAGGACGTTGTAGTCAAAATTTCGGAGCAATCGGAAACAGAAATCAAATTCACCGTGCCCACCATCAAGCCGGGACGGTATCACCTGGCGGTGCTGACCGCGAAAAAGGATTCGCTGATCGAGCAGCCTGTAGTGCTGACCGTGGAATAATATTAGATCCCTGGCCGCCGATGAACGCAGATGAACGCGGATAAGTTTTTCTGTTTCCGATCCGCGTTCATCTGCGTTTATCTGCGGCTAATATTTATTTCGAATCGAGCAGCATGTATGTCACCACCGCCACGGCCGCCAATCTCTTTTCCGTATCGAACAAATCCACTCGCGACACGTGCAGTGTTTTTCCGGCTCGCAATGTGTACACCCGTGCGATGACTTTCTTGCCGGCGAGCGGCCGCAGATAGTTTACTTTCAGCTCCGTGGTGGTGGCCTGCCGATCGCCGCCATAGGCGTGCATCATGGCGTGCCAGGCCGCCTCGTCCGCAATGGAAGCTGCCACGCCGCCGTGCAGCACGCCGTTACTATTCAGCAGGTCCTCCCGCAGGGGACAGTGGATGGTTACGCCGTCAGCGTGCTTGCGCACTACTCGGATTAGAAGGCTGTGCTCGAAGGCCATGCCGGTATGATAATGTACGCGCGACCGGGAAGCTAAGCCGCCGGCCGCGCCACGCGTATTCCCGCAGCCCGTCGATGGCGGTCCAGGTGCTGTGATAGCGGTTGTAGACATCGGCATCGTCGATCTCGCCCCAACTTCCGTCCTCGTTTTGCTTCGATAGCACGTATGCCACGCCTTGCCGGATCAGCGGACTGGATTCCGTCAGGCCGAAGGCGCGCAACGTGTCGAGAAATTCGCCAAGCGTTTCCGGATCCTCCTCCTTCACCGCCTCCCGCATGTTTTCCCGGAGATATTTATATTCCTGTGGGAGCCACTTGGGCGACAGCCGGTAGTGGCCGTAGCCATTCAGCGTATAGACCACGTGCGTGACCGCGTAGGCGACGTTGTAGAACCCCCAGAGCGTGAGCGTCTCGCGCGCCGGGTAAGGCCGCATCGCCGAAATCCAGCGCAGGACATCGGGATAGTGAGCGCCCAGCTTGATGCCGTAGATGTCGCCCGTGTAGGTGTTGATTAGCGCGTCGGACCAGACGTCATAGCGATCGCGCGGGATCAGCGGCCCGCCGCATTTGGCGCAAACGGTGGCGCCTCGCTTGTTCTCGCGCGCGCATTTGCGGCAGCGCATCGGAAGGTCGGAAGGCGGCGGCTCGCGCGTTGGATCGAAGTCGAGAAAATCCACCGCGGAGTATTGCGCGGCTGCGCGGCGCAGCCGCTCTTTCATCCTTGGATCCACCACGCCCAGCCGGTCGGCGGCATCGCTGCCAAAAACCAGGTTGGAGATCTCGTCGGCACTCGAATCGGAGGGAACGCGGGGATGAATCCGCCGCCACTCCAGCGCCCGCTCGTGGCCCATTATCCGGGCAATCTTACGCAGCTCCGGGTCCTTGGCCGTGGACGATATGGTGTAAAAGCACCACAGCAGATCGTGTCCATACCCGGCGAAGCTCTTCGGGTCCGATGCAACCTGATAGATGTACGCCAGCCCGCGTTGAATTGCTATATCGGTATTGGAGCGTTGTCCAGAGAGCATCGGCGGAATCAGAAAAAACAGGCCAAGTTTCCCGAGCACCACGTTCAAACGTAGCACAAAAGTGTGATCCACCGGAACGCGTGCTACACTTAAAAGCGTGAAGACGCGAAACGTGACCCTGGCAATTCCCGAAGACCTGTTGCGCCAGCTCAAGATCCTGGCGGCAAAACACGACACGTCGATATCCGCGATGGTCACGAAGGCTTTGCGGCAAATCGCGGATGAGGAAAGCGGCTACGCCGAGGCGCGGCGAGGAATGCTGGAGGACTTGCGCAAGGGATACAACCTGGGCGCCCGCGGAAAAATCGGCTGGACCAGAGACGGGTTACATGAACGGTAGGGAGTTCGTGGACACCAATGTCCTGGTCTATGCCTTCGACCGGACCGCCGGCAAGAAGCGGGAAATTGCCGTAGCGCTCCTGGCGCGCCTTTGGTCGGACCGGATCGGGTGCCTCAGCTTGCAGGTCCTCCAGGAATTCTATGTAACCGCAACGAAGAAGCTAAAAATGGGGCCGGCTGAAGCTCTTGCTCAAATCGACCGGTTCGGAAAATGGACCGTCCACCGGCCGGAAATTAGCGATGTTCTGGTGGCGATTCATTTACACCGCGAGAAGAAGATTCCGTTCTGGGATGCGATGATTCTGCGAAGCGCGATGAGTTCCGGCTGCGATCTGCTTTGGTCGGAAGATTTATCCGATGGGCAGCGCTGGGATGGAGTGACAGTTCGGAATCCGTTTTGACGGCGCTTCACACCGGACTTCGATTTCCTCAGCGCTAAGCGTCTTGCCAATATTCAAGCTGGAATCGAATTGACATGCAAATTCCTTTTACGCGACTTCCTGTGGGGCCGAAACAACGATGATAGTGGAACCCGGACGAATCTAACTACCTTGGCGTGGCTTCAATGAGGCGACGATCTGATCGACAGTGAGGTCCTTCTGCCAATTGATCCGATCTAGCGTGTAGTCGCCTTTACCGGAGCGGTTGAGTCGAAGGAAACAGGCTAATCCATCCGGGCCAAGCTCTCTTAGCAACACTTCAAGCGCAAAACGCTCGAATTGTTCGTTAGTCATGTGTTCGACAGGAGTCATACCAACAATTCCCCTAACCATTCTACCGGGTTGAGAATCCGAATGTGCGGTGAGCCGGCTCCGCGCGCCGCCCTCTTAATGAAGCGATCGTCGGTAGTCAGGAGAACGTCTGCCGAGCCGGATTCAGCCACGCTCAAATGAAGGGCGTCGAAAGCTCTAGCGCGAAAATTTGGTGGAGGCGGCGGGAGTCGAACCCGCGTCCGAAAAAGCCCGCCGTGAAAAGAACTACGTGCGTTTCCGGTTCATGATTGTCGGCCGCCGCCTGAGAACCGGCAAGAAAACGGCGGCTTAGCCCGATTGTCGTCAG
>DATDHK010000128.1:0-13587 GCA_036521635.1 Bryobacteraceae bacterium
GGTCGAAATTGCAGCTTCCCCGCTCGGCTGCCCGGTTGTTGGGATTTTGATAGTTGTTGCCCGCCAGTTCACCGCCAAAATCGTAAGTGCTGATGCAATGCGACCAGGTGTAATTCACCAACATCGTGAAATGCTGAGAGAAGCGGTGATTGAGCGAGAGCAGCAGGCCGTTGTAACTGGCGTTATTTCCGTCTTCGGTCTGGACGATGGAGCTATACTGCGCGCCTTGCGCGGGATTCAGAAGAGTCAGGACGCGCCGCGCAGCCGTGTTGGTTGTTGTAGCGCCAGGACCAAATACCGCCGGATTGATTTCATGCGCCCCTAAAATATGATTGGTCCGGTTGCCCAGGTAATTGATGGTGGCCAACCAGTTCTCCCCGAACTGCCGCTGATAGCTGAGGTTCCACTGCATCATGTAAGTGGCATGCACGTCCGGCGGTATGGTGACGTAAGTGCCGCCGACGGGGAAGATCGCCGCGCCGGGGAACGGATTGCCGCCCGGATAGCCCAGCCACGGATTCGAAAACGGCGCAGTGGGATTCGTCAGCGTAATCGACGAGGCATACGGTGGATTCGTAGTCCATCGTTCCGGGTAAAACAATTCGATGGAATCGTGGATCAGCGCGAAAGCCGAGCGAATAGTTTGTTTCCCATTCCCCTGCGGATCCCAGACCAATCCAACGCGCGGCGACGTGGCCAGCCAGTGGTTCTTGGTGAATTGGGCGCCGTGCGTGTTCTGCGGATCGTCGAAGAAAAGCAAGCCGGCCGGCGCCCCGGGATACCGGGGATCGATGGTCTTACGCCCAGCCAGATAGTCCGGCAGCGAGAACTGGTTGCCGCGATTTTGTTTGTCGTCCGCGGGCAACTCAGGCTCCCAGCGAACTCCCAAGTTAAGAGTCAGGCGCGGGGTGACGCGCCACGTATCCTGCGCGTAGAAAGCGAAAACGGTCTGGCGCATGTAATCGGACAGGGCATTGCCATCAACAAACGTAGACATGCGCCCAATCAACAGGTCCGCCAGCGCGTCATTAGTAGTAGTGCCATTGAAAGTGATCTGCCCATTCGACTGCTGGTTGTTCGTGGAATTGAATTGCTCTTTCCGGAAATCGAACCCAAAGCCCAGTTGGTGCCTGCCCTTGATCCAGGTGAAATCGTCGGAGACCTGATAGTTATTGACGTTAAAGTACCCCGGCGCGCAGGTTCCGCAAGCCACGTTGAAGTAGTTGCTGACGGTGAGCTGGATGTAATTCGGAATGTTTTGGAACATGTTGACGCCCAGGTCGTTCGGCCCGAAAAGATTGGCGGCCGATCCCCGGTTGTCGGCGCGCCGGTCGAACGTGGCGTGGAACGAGTTCAATTTGGTGGGGCTGAAGGAATAGGTGTCGCCGATCGTCACCGTCTGAGAACGGTCGCGATTGCCGGGATTAGGCCCGGTGGTCAGCGCATTCTTCCCGTCGAAAAACGTTTGCGCCGTGTAGTCGTAAATGAAATAGCGCCCATAGATGGTGTGCTTTTCACTGCGCACGTAGTCCACCCGTCCGATGTACTGCGTGTCCGGATTGTTGGCCGGCTGTCCGAAGAACGTCAGGCCGCATTTGTCGGAAGAAACCGGAATGTAGGTGCTGACCAATTTGACCGCCGCCTTGTCGAACAACGAAGTAGGAATCAGGTTGTTCGCGAAGGGCGCGCCGTTGTTGAAAGGATTCTTCAGCGCGCGCGCCGTTGCCAAACATCCGCCGGCGGATTGCGCGGCTTCCAATACGCTAAAATCTCCATTCAGCGCCAAAGACGTGGGAACGTGAGCCTGCGTGGCCGCCGGATTGCTTCTCTGCCGTGTACCCTGAAATCCTCCAAAGAAAAATAGCTTGTCCTTAATGATCCTGCCGCCCGCCACGCCGCCGAACTGGTTGCGCTTCAAGGAATCGCGCGCCGGTGTGGCCGATTGCCGGGCGTTGAGTTTATAGTTGCGGAAAAAGTCAAAGATGTCGCCATGGAAACCGTTGCTGCCCGACTTGGTGACGATATTCACCACGCCGCCGGGATGCAATCCGTACTGCGCCGGCAGCGAACTGGTTTGCACGCTGAATTCCTGAACGGCGTCCGGGAACGGGATCGGAAGATTGACATTGCTGAAAGCGTCGTTGTTATCGCCGCCATCCAATAAATAGCTGACGCCGTTGGCTTGGCTGCCGGCCACCGCGAACGTGCCCGAGCCGTTCGATCCCTGCATGTTCTTGCTGCCGGTCAAATCGCCCGCCGGGGCCGTGGTGCCTCCCCCGGTGAGCGTGAGCAACTGGGTCAGGTTCCGCCCATTGAGCGGGAGTTCAATGATGCGGCGCTCGTCCACCACCTGCGAAATTGCGTTCTCCTTGGTTTCGACCATGGCCGCGTTGGCCGTCACCTGGACGCTTTCCGTTACCGCGCCGATCTGCAACACCACCGGGATGTCGATATTGTGCGCGACCTGCAGCTCGATTCCGGTCTGGACGTAGGTCTTAAAACCCGGCGCCGTCACTTCCAGTCGATAAGATCCGACCGACAGATTTGGCAGGGAATAGCGGCCGGTGATGTCGGTCGCGGTGGTATGCACCTGGCCGCGGTCGATTTCGATCATTCTGACCTGGGCGTTGACGATGGTCTGTCCGCTCGGGTCGGAAACGTGCCCGTCCACTTCGGCGACGGCGACCTGTTGGGCCAGCGCCATCGGCGCGATGGCGAAAATCATTGCGGCGAAAATTATTGCAACGACAAGACTCGCGAGTGCAAACCGCGACAATTGCTTCATGGCAAACCCTCCCTGAAAAGCGACTTGGCTCGACACCAAAACCCGGCACGAGGCTTGGCCGTTAACCTAATAGTGTTAGCTCTTTGGAAAAATTCTACGCGGATTCTCTACATCTGTCAAATAGATTTATCCACTAATCGTGATCGGTTTGGACGATGCTTGGAAGGGGTCCGGCCGAGCGTGGTCACCAGCGAGGACGCCAGCTCACGGATGGCGTTCGGCAGAATCCCGGTGTCAACCGACACCAGTTCGAGGCTGCGCGTGAGCGGCATCCCGTTCACGCGCAAGACCCGCAGTTGAGCGCTGGACGATCGCTGGGCCACCGCGCAGAGCGGCAAAATCGAGGCGCCCAGACCGGCCCTCACCAGGCTCTTGATGGCTTCGTTATTCTCCACCTCCATGGTGATGCGCGGCGTAATGTCCAGCGCTTCGAAGTAGTGGTCGATAAGGCTTTGCATCGCCGTGTTTTTTTCGTAAAGGATGAAGCGCAACTCCGCGAGGTCCGCCGGCTCGAGCGCCGTTTTGCGGGCCAGCGGATGATCTTGATTGAGCACCACCACCAGTTCTTCAGTGCCCAGCGGCGTGATAATCAGGCCCTTCGGCGCAACGCTGGTTTGCATCACCACGGCCAGATCCAGGTTTTCCGATTGCATGGCGCTCAGCAGGAACTCAGTGTTGCCGGACAGCACGATCAGCTCGATCTCGGGAAAACGCCGCTTGTAGTCGGCCAGAACGTGTGGCAGCCGGTAAGTGAGCGTAGTCGGCCCCACGCCCAGGCGCACCGTCCCGCGCTTCAGGGCGCTGAGCTCGCGCACGGCCATTTCGGCGTTCTTGAGATCGCGAAAGATTTTTTCCGTGTATTGCATCAGCAGGTTTCCCGCGTCGCTGACAACCACCCGTTTGCCGACCCGCAGGAAAAGCGGGCAGCCCAGCTCATGCTCCAATTCACTGATGTGCTGGCTGACGGTGGACTGCGAAAGATGCAGGGCCTCGCCGGCGCGCGTGAAGCCTCTGTTTTTGACCGCCGCTTGAAAAACTCGAAGCTGGTGCAGATCCATCGGGGCTACTTCATTCTGCGGAATGCGGGGCCGCAAGTAAAGTGCGCCGGCAGCGGCGCTATTGTCGTTCACAAACTTTCAAACTTTTTTTCCGCGGCATTGTCCCCGCCCCGAATTGTTCGCAAAGCCTTGCACAGCACCACTTGGCGTCGTGGCCACGTTCATGGTTCGGTCGCGCCGGCAAGCTTTTATGCCATCTTCCCCGGCGCCCGCATCATTGGAATAGAAGGAATAGAAGCCGACCTGTCACGTCACCACCCTTGGTAGGACGGTACGGGGGATCATGAATTACCCTCATGGGCTATATTTGGTCCATGCCCAACAATACATGTGAACACTGCGGCGGTTCACAACTCATCAGCGGTCTCACTGTTTCTGCTTCTGGTGGTGGTGGTGACGTACGTCCCGGCCTCCTCTGCAAAGAGAAAGAGAAAGGCTTTTTCAAATGGTCCGAAAGGGAGAAACGGGAGACCCTTTTTGCTGACCTGTGCACATTTTGCGGCACTGTAAAACGTTTATACGTGAAAGACCCGAAACGTGATTGGGTCGTATAACTTTCACGGTTTCAATCGGGACTGTCCCCGGCCCAATGGGCGCAAAGGACCCATCGTGGTGCTCAACTGAGTTCTGAGTCAAGTACATAATCACCAAACAGAGCTAATCCCACAAACGGACACCGATTGTAGGGCAGGATGGCATCCTGCCGCCGATTGTTAATCGGCCCGTTTCGATTCTTGGGGTATTTTAACGGTTAGCAACCGCTTTTTGTTTACTGCATTCCATATCTGATTTGTTCTTCCATATACAGGCCGGGCCGCCGAACCCTATCCTGAATTCAAGTCTCAGCTAGGGGAGTTCAAGCATGTTCAAATCACACACACGTATTGCTGTCGTCTTCACTCTTTTTGCCGCCGCCGCATTCGCGCAAGTCGCAGGCCGGCTAACTGGATCGGTAACCGACGCATCCGGCGCGAGCGTCGCCAATGCCACCGTCAACCTGTATGTGCCAGGCGGCAAATCGCCGATCCTGAGCACAAAAACCACTACCGACGGTTTGTTCGAAATTCCGACCGTGCGCCCCGACGTGTACGAGCTGGGCGTGCAGGCCGCCGGATTCGCCGAAGCCCGCCTCGGCAACATCCACGTCGATCCATCTCAGGCTACTTCGGTTCCGCCCATCACGCTGCAAGTCTCCTCCACCACTCAAACGGTAGAAGTAACGGACAGCGGCGGCGCCACGGTGCAAACCACGTCGGCCGAAGTCTCCACCACGCTTTCGCAAGCGCAGATCGACACGCTGCCCGTGCTCGACCGCCAGGTTAGCGTGCTGTTCATCACCCAGGCGGGCGTCACCGGCGACCGCACCAACACCGCCATCAACGGCCTACGCCCCGGCTACACCAACGTGCTGCTGGACGGCATCAATATTCAGGATTCGGTCCGCACCAACTCGCTGGACTACATCCCGAACAAATTGACCATCGGCCAAATCGCCGAGATGACCGTGTCCACTTCGAACCTGGATTCCAGCATCGGCGGAAGCGCCAACACCATCAGCTTGAGCACTCCGTCCGGCACCAACTTCTATCACGGCAATGCTTATTGGTACAACCGCAACAATTATTTCGCCGCGAACGACTGGTTCAATAACAAGAACGGAATCGCGCGGCCATTCGAAAACCTGAATCAACTCGGCGGCACCATCGGCGGGCCCATCAAGCACGACAAACTATTTTTCTTCACGAATTACGAAGCATATCGGGATCGTAAGCAGACGTCCAAGGACACCACGATTCTGACGCCGACGGCCCGTCAAGGCATTTTGCAATATCGCACCGCGGCGGGCGTTCAAAGCTTCAACGTTTTGAACCCGTTCGGACTCGGCATCGACCCCGCGATTCAGGCGCTGCTGTCCCAAGTGCCCACCGCCGGCAACAACAACCAGTTCGGCGATCAGTTGAACACCACCGGTTACACCTTCAACGCGCGCGGTAACGAAACGCGCGACAACGTCACCGGCAAACTGGACTACTACCTCACCTCGCGTCACGCATTTTCCACCAGCTACATCTGGAATCGCGACCTGGTGGATCGTCCCGACCAAGGAAGCTTTTACACCGTGGCGCCGCCGGTCAGCAACGACAACAACGCCCACTTCCTCTCGTCCTCATGGCGCTGGAATCCGCGCGCGACGCTGACCAACGAACTGCGTGGCGGATTCGACCGGCAAGTGGGAAGCTTCGTCAACTCCATCGCGAATCCCGCGTACTATCTCACCGGACTGCTGTTCACCGCGCCCGCCAGCCAGGCGACGCCTGAAGTGCGCCGCACAAATACCTACAGCATTCAGGACAACGCCAACTGGGTCCACGGCAGCCATTCCATAGCTTTCGGATTCCAGACGGCGCTGTTGCGCACCACCGACGCCATTGCGTCCGGTATCGTGCCCAGCTTTGGTTTGGGAGTTTCCAGCAAGAGTCCATATGGATTCAAGTCGGGCGATATTCCCGGCGCCTCGGCCACCGATATTACGCGCGCGAACAATCTGCTGGCCACGTTGGCCGGCCTTATTTCCACCGGCGCCCAGACCTTCAACGCCACCTCTTTGACCTCCGGCTTTGTCGCGGGCGCGGCGCAGCAAGTGAATAGCAATCTCGGAAATTACGCTCCGTACATTCGCGACAACTGGAAAATCCGGCGCAACCTCACGCTGACGCTGGGCCTGCGCTGGGAGTACTTCACTCCCGTGGACGTCACCAGCCCGATGATCGAACCGGTGGTCACGAACGGCAACGTTCCCGCATCGCTGCGTGGAAATGCGGCGCTGACGTTCATCCCGAATCCGCTGTATAAGCGCGACCTCAACAACTTCGCGCCGAACGTCGGCTTCGCTTACGATATCCGTGGAAACGGCAAGACTGTTATCCGCGGCGGATACAGCATTGCCTACGCCGTCGACAATCTGCTCAACGACATTCCGAACACCACCTTTTTCGGCGTGAACAACGGGCTAAGCGCGAACGTCAGCCTGGCCAATCAGACCGCAATCGTCAGCAAGGGCCTGCCGTCATTGGCTCCGCCGGCTTTCGCCATTCCGACGTCGTTCCAGAAAAATTTCGATGCCAGCCCGGCCTCTCCTCCGGCCTACGGCGTTGTGGATCCAAATCTGGCCACGCCCTACGTACAACAGTGGAACATTTCCGTGGCCCATGACATTAAGGGATTCATCTTTGAAGGGCGCTACGTCGGCAACCACGCCGTGAAGATGCTGCGTGGCGTGGACTTCAACCAGATCAACGTCAACCAGAACGGCTTTGTGCAGGACTTCATTCGCGCGCGCAACAACGGCGCGCTGTCGCTGGCCGCGGGCAAGGGCTTCAACCCGACCTACAATCCGGCGATTCCGGGCAGCCAGAATCTTCCGTTCTTCAACTCGGTGGGCGGCGGCTTCCTGACCAATTCGTCAGTCGCCGGATTGATCCAAACCGGCGAGGTGGGCTCGCTCGCTCAACTTTACCAGTCGAATGGCATTCTCCCGAGCGATACGTTCAGCTTCTTCCCCAACCCGCTGACGCTGTATCAAAACGTGCTCACGAATTACAGCAATTCCACTTACAACGGACTCCAGTTTGAAGTCCGCAAACGCACCCGCAGCGGGATTCAATTCCAGGCCAACTATACATTCAGCAAATCGCTGAGTGACGCTTTGGCGCAGCGCGGTCTGGATCCGATTCTGGACGTCAACAATGCGGGGCTCGAGAAGGCGCGCACGCCGTTCGACACCACGCATGCGTTCAAGCTGAATCACTCGATCCCGATCCCGTTCGGTGAAGGCCATCGTTTCCACACCAACCACTTCGGCGATCGTTTCCTGGGCGGCTGGACTTACAGCGGATTCCTGCGCATCGAATCCGGTCCGCCGGTTTCGATACTATCCGCGCGCGGAACCCTGAACCGCGGCTCGCGCTCCGGCCAAAACACGGTGGACACCAACCTCACGCTCGACCAATTGAAGGCCATCACCGGCCTGTACAAAACCGGCAACGGTGCATACTTCGTCGATCCCGCGCACGTCAACCCGACCTCGGGCCAAGGCATTGCGCCGGACTTGCAGCCGGCATTCAGCGGGCAGGTGTTTTTCAATCCGCAACCGGGATCGCTGGGCTCCTTGCAGCGCCGTGTTCTGGACGGCCCCGGCTTCTGGATGTACGATGCGGCCTTGATCAAGGACATCAAGATCACCGAGCGCCAAAAGCTGCAGTTCCGCGCCGATGCCTACAATCTGTTCAATCACCCGAACTTTTTCGTAGGCGATCAGAACGTGAACAGCTCAACGTTCGGACAAATCACGAGCATGAACTTCACCAACTACGGCATCAGCACGCGCCAGTTGCAGTTTGGCTTGTTTTACCGCTTCTAAAGGCTGGTTCGCCCCCGGGTTCGTGCTACTCTGCGTATGGATTTACAGGCACGTGCCCGGGTGGCGAAATCGGCAGACGCAAAGGACTTAAAATCCTTTTTCCGGCAACGGGAGTGTGGGTTCAAGTCCCACCCCGGGCACCACGATAAAGCGCTTAGAAACATTTACCGCACTACTTATCGATACGTACAATTCTCACGATATTATACGTATATGGCAAAGCTCACATTGAGTGTGGACGATCATGTGGTATTGCGCGCGAAGCGATTCGCGAAACGGCGAGGCGTCTCCGTATCGGAAATGGTTGAAGCCTACCTGGATGCCGTCGCTGAACCGCCTTCTCCCGCCACCGGCGCCGCCGCGATTCTGCGTTCGGTCAGGGGAGTTCTCAAGCATGCGGATAGCGGCGAATACCGGAAGCATCTGGCGGCGAAATATCGATGAAGAGAATCCTCTTCGATACCAATGTCGTCCTGGACGTTTTGCTCGATCGGCAACCTTATGTTGAGGCCAGCGCGGCGGCTTGGGCGGCCGTTGAGACAGGCATTTCGGAGGGGATGCTGGCGGCCCACGCGGTGACGGCGATCCACTACCTGGTCCGAAAAGAGATGGGCGCCGTCAAAGCCACGCGGGTCCTATCGGCGATCCTCAGAGTATTTGGAGTGGCCGCCGTCGATAGTGCGGTCGTTCAAGAGGCCTTGCAATCGCCATTATCCGATTTTGAGGATGCAGTGACCGCAGCCGCGGCGCGATTGGCGGGTTGTGAGTACATCGTAACGCGGGACCCGAAAGGGTTTCGCGGGTCTCCGGTCCGTTCCCTTACGCCAGAAGCGATAACCCCGCTTCTAGACAAAAAATGAGCTTCGGTCATTTTCCGGCCTGATTGGTACTAATCGTTAATCGTTCATTATTATTTTACAACTTTCAACGGCAAATCGGGGAAAATTCTTAGCTCATTAGGGTGCGGGCGCAAGCCCTTCGGGTTTATAATCGGGGATCGCTCACTGACAATGTTTGTTGCGTGGCTACAAGACTTGCGTTATGCCGTGCGGTTGCTGTTGGGGAACCCTGGCGTTAGCGTCGCGGTGATCCTGACCATGGCGCTTGGCATCGGCGCCAATACGGCCATGTTCAGCATCGTAAACGGATTTCTGCTGCATCCGCTTCCGTTCCCCCAGGCCAACCGGCTTTACGCGGTGTGGTACAGCATGGGCGCGCAGCGCGACCCCGTGGCCTACCCCATTTTTAACGGCTGGCGGAAGGAGACCCAGATCTTCTCCGATCTTGTAGCCGAATACAAGAGGCGCGTCACGCTGACGGCGCCAGGCGATCCACAGGACGTGGTAATGACCGAAGTATCGCTGGGTTATTTTGACGTATTCGGGGCGTCGGCGATCCTGGGACGATCCTTTCTTCCCGAGGATCACACGGCATCCGCCGCGCCCGTAGCTGTATTGAGCGCCGATTTTTGGGCCGCCGAATTCCACCGGGACCCCGCCGTGCTGGGCAAGACCATCCAGATGAACGGCGTGACTTATACGGTGGTGGGAGTGATGGGCCACAATGCACCGGAGTTCAGTCCCGCCTCGTCGGTCGAAATCTGGATTCCGCTGGAGCGGAACATGCCGCCTTACACCGGAACCGTTTCTAAAGCCTTTCTCAATTTGACCGGCCGCCTGCAACCGGGAGTGTCGCTCGATCGCGCGCGTCACGATCTGGATGCGGTCAACATGCGCCTGAACTCGTGGTTCAGCCGGGCTCGCATCGTGACCCGGTTACAGCCCTTGCGGGAGTCTTTGTTCGGCAGCATTAGGACGGGACTCTTTCTACTGCTCGGCGCGGTCGGTTTCGTCCTGCTGATTGCCTGCGCGAACACTGCCAGCGTGCTGATGGCGCGCGCCTCAGCCCGCGTGCGGGAGTTTGCGATTCGCATGTCTCTAGGCGCCGGCACGGCACGGCTGATCTGCCAGATGCTTACCGAAAGTTTGTTGCTGGCCCTGTTGGGAAGCCTGGCGGGCTTGATTCTTGCGGCGTGGGGCAACCATCTGGCGCTGGCCTATTGGCCGGCCAACGTTCCGCGCGCCGCGGATCTTCCGGTGGACTGGCGCGTGCTGCTCTTCACCCTGGCGGTGACAGTAGTGGCGGGCATACTTTGCGGACTCGGCCCGTCGGTGCTGGTGCTTCGCTCTACCCTAAACGAGAGCCTTAAGAAAGGGCACGGGTATGCGAGCTCCGGCCGTGGAACCAGCCGCCTGTTCCGCGTCGCAGTGGTGTCGGAGATGGTGTTTGTCACGCTGCTGCTCGCCGGCGCGGGGCTGATGTTGAAGAGTTTCGCGAAAGTGATGGAAGCGAATCCGGGTTTCGATCCCAAGCGAGTGCTGACCGCGCGAATCAGCATCCCGGAAGCCAGGGCCACTGATTCCTGCAAGGTTTGCGATGACATTGTTTCCCGCCTCCAAAGCTTACATGGCGTTGTGTCGGCCGGCGCCACCAGCAACCTCCCGCTGGGCGAACACTTCGAAGGATTTTTCGACCGGGAAGAAAATCCCACTCCGGCCGGCGTATTTCAGACCGCGCAGCTCGAACGGGTTACCGCGGATTATTTCCATACCATGGGAATTCCTCTGCTCCGGGGGCGGCTGTTCACCGAGCAAGAGGTCGCCTCGCGCGCCGGGGTGGCCATTATCAACGAGCAGATGGCGCGAAGCTATTGGCCCGGCGGCGATCCGGTGGGTAAGCGAATCAAGATCTGGCCGGCGCGGCCACCGGACGTGAGGGAAATCGTCGGAGTGGTTGGAAACGTGAAGTTGAACGGAATCGAGCAAGACGCGTCGTGCGAGATTTATTCACCCAACCTGATATTGCTTTCCGGCGCGATGACGATAGTGGCCAGGACATCGGCTGAACGTGCCGATCTCGTGCAAGCCATCCGGCGGGAGATCCGTATGGTGGACCGGGAGCAAGCGGCCGAGGTGGTTCCGATGGACCAGATTATGAAAAATTCATTCGCCCGCCGCCGGATGACCACGGCGTTGCTGGCGTTTTTTGCCGGGATCGCCATTCTGCTTGCCAGCGTGGGAATCTACGGCGTGATTTCCTATTCGGTCTCGCAGCGGACGCGGGAACTAGGCACGCGCATGGCGCTGGGGGCCACGGCCGGCGATATCGTCGGCATGGTCACAGGCGAGGGCATACGGCTCACGGTAATTGGAATCGGGCTGGGCGTGGTGGCGGCGCTGGCCCTGGGCCGCTTTATCCAGAGTTTTCTCTTCGGGGTAGACGCCGCGGACTTCGTGGTGCTGTCTCTGGCAGCCGTGTTTATCGCAACGACCGGGATGCTGGGAAGCTCCATCGCGGCGTATCGGGCGACCACGGTACCCGCGGCGTCGGCGTTGCGCTATGAGTAAGTTAAGTTAGAAAGAGTCACGCCCGGCGATCTCGTGCTTCAGGCACGTAAAATCGCCCACTCGGTTGAAACCCTGGCAAAAGCAGTCGACCCAAATTTCAAGCCGAAGTACGCAGGCAGTTCGACTACGCCGATTCGCCGTCCGTATGAGGCGGAAGACTCGGCAAGGCGAGTAGCGACGGAAGAAGATTCCGTACGGCTTCAATGGCGCAGGCAGCCTCCAACTGGCTTGCACCCGATTCTTGGATCAGGTTCAGAATTTGTTCAGTGAGTATCAGGCTCACCAATGGATTGTGTATGCTCATGTCGTGTATGCCCATGTTTGCTATCTAGTCAGATTGAGCCTAGGTCGCAAATCGTCACTAAAGACAAGACCTAATTCACCAGCCATCTGGCTAGATGCAGGAAGTCTTTATTCCAACGCTCTGCGCGGGCCACTTCTTCGGGACTTGGTGCCGGTGCTTTTTCGTACCGAGATCGAAACTTGAGTGACCACAGCACAAAACAGCCGAGTTGCGCCGTCATGAATAGCGCTCCCGCCCACTGATTTGCAATTCCATAATTGATGCCAAAAAAACCTCCAGCGGCAGCAATGAAGAATACGGTGAGAAGCCAGCCATGCCACAGGATGTTCCTCGCCGAAGGGGCGCGGGGGAAGAAGGCGATGGTGGTAAACATGAGAACGCCCATTAGCGATGAAACCAGTCTCTTGGCAATAAACAGCCGCTGCATGTCGGGAACTTTCCAAACGATGCGGCCAACGTCGAATTGTAGAGTCCCGAAGGTGACGGCAAGCGCGAGTGCAACGGCGACCGCCAACAGTACGCGCCCAAACGCCTGAATGCCCGGATAGGCACGATACAGTAGCCAATAAAACTCGAGCACTACAAACACTTGCAAGCAAAGGTACACAGGCTCGGTGGCCACCCACGCGATCCTGTATGCAGGCGTGGAGGTGTCACCCCCAAGCCACCACAGGACTATTGACCGAAGAATATCCACAGTCAGATAAAGAGCGAAGATCTTGAACTCCCAAATGATCTTGCGGACAACAAGCGTACCGATTACCGCCAACTGAGCGATTGGCGTGACATGCCAGACGGCTTGTTCGAACGTCTGGATGGCCGAGCGGACGTCCATGCGACCAGTTTACACTGCGCTCAATGGATCACAGTCGTTAGTAGCCAAAGAATTTGCTGCAACGTCAAAGAGGGGGGCATGTCCGGTGGGGGAACATCGGCTTTTAGCAGAGCCGAGGTGGCTATGAGCGCGCAGCACAAAGTCACGTTCCGTAAGATAGATCGCATGGTGCTCCTTTCCTGTCCTATTCACTTTATACTGAATCGGGACTATTTAAAAGTATTATCTCAAGATTAATTGCTACAGATCAGAGGGGAGCACCGGACGGGACTTCACCCTACATCCCTTAGACCCCACCTTAGGCTGGTTTTTCAACCCCAGGCATCCAACTTAGCAGATACGGGCACCGCCTCCAGGCCGGCCCCTTCCGGTACAAACTCGAATTCCCCGCCAATGTTGCTGCGCCCCAGCCAGATTTCATAGAGCGGCGGGTACACAATCAACTCTAGCAGGAACGAGGTAAAGATGCCGCCGATCATCGGGGCGGCGATCCGTTTCATCACATCCGAACCCGCGCCGGTGGACAACAGCAGCGGTGTGAGGCCCATAAACATTGTCGCCACCGTCATGAACTTTGGCCGGATCCGCTTCACCGCGCCATGCACGATGGCCTCGCGCAGGCCCGCCTTCCCGCGCAGCCAGCCTTGCCGTTTCCATTCCTGGACGGACAGATCGATGTAGAGCAGCATGAAAATCCCGGTTTCGGCATCCACCCCCATCAGGGCGATCAATCCCACCCACACGCCGACGCTCATGTTGTAGCCCAGCGCCCACAAGA
>DATDHK010000129.1:0-2370 GCA_036521635.1 Bryobacteraceae bacterium
ATGTGCTCGACGCCGAGGACGAATTCGAAAGAGCCCGCAGATGAACGCTCCCGAGATGGATACGGGCCGGACAGTTGGGGCGAGAATCCGGGAACTGCGCCAAGCTCAAGGATGGACGCAAGACGAATTTGCGCACCGCTCGGGTTTGCACCGGGCCGACGTTGGAGCGATCGAGCGGGGAGAGCGGAACGTCACGCTGCGGACGCTGCGGATTGTCGCCGATACGCTGCGCGTCGGGATTGCGGATCTGACGAAAGAGTTGTGAGTGCGCGCGCCACAATAATGGGGAGAATGAAATGAGCATGCGAAAACGGGCGGCGTTAGGATACTGAAGGGAGCATATCAATGGCGATCGCGATTTCGGGACTCGTGCCGCTTCTGGAAGTGTTCGACTTGCCCACTTCCATTGCATTCTACCGCGACGTTTTGGGGTTCGAATTGGTATCGGGGGATGAGTCGTGGTGGTGCATGCTCAAATTGGATGGGGCAACGCTGATGCTGAACACGGCCTACGAGGACCACGAGCGTCCAACTGTGCCCGAACCGGCGCGGGTACGCGGCCACGCCGACACCTCGCTGTACTTCTCGTCGCCCGAACCGGATGAAGTCTACGCGCATCTCCGCAGCAAAGGGTGGACCGTGCAAGAGCCAACGGTCACCAGCTATGGCATGCGGCAGGTCTCAACCAAGGACCCGGACGGCTTCCAGCTTTTCTTTTTATGCCCGGCCGACGCAGCGTGACGCCCAAAAGCCGCCGCTAGTTTTTGATAGAGTGAACCCATGAAAACAGAGTGGTCGGGAAGCCGATTTGTCACCTGCCTGCTCGCTCTCTTAGCGATCCCGCCGCAGCTCAGTCCAGGCCGGGCTTGAGCCGATTGATTGGAAGCCGCCCGACGATGTGGGCGCCGGCACAAAAGAGATTCGCATCCGGGACGCGAGCGGCAGCTGCCGTGTAATGTACGTCGCCAAATTCGAGGAAGCCATATACGTACTGCATTGCTTCCAGAAGAAGACTCAGGTGACCAGCAAGCAGGACAAGACCATTGCCGCGGCGCGCTATCGTGCCGTGGTCAACACCAGGAAGGAAAAGAAATGAAGATCGACACCGAAATCCGCCATGTGACAAAGCCGGGAGCGAATCTCTTCCTGGAACTGGGTTTTACGCCGCACGAGGCCAAATGTCTGCAGGCTGCGTCTCGCAAACAGATCAATGATACGCGGCTGCTGAAGCAACAACTGATGGAAGAGCTGTCTGTCTGGATTGCGAAGCATCACTTGAAGCAGAGCGAAGCCGCCGAGATTCTGATGGTCTCGCGCCCCCGTGTGTCCGATGTGGTGAACAAAAAAACGGCCAAATTCAGCATCGATACGCTCGTGGAAATGCTCAACCGTGTCGGCAAGCCGGTCAGGCTGGCAATCAGTTGACTAATTGTTGCCCTGGTAAGGAATTGTAGAATGAAATTTCTGATAAAGTGAACCCATGAAAATACAGCGGCCGGATCTGCAACGGCCACAATGATCCACGCCAGCCGATTTGTTGCGCGAATCGCCTCCGTCACCTGCCTGCTCGCTTTCTGCGTGGCCCCGGCCGCCGCCCAGACAGGCGCGAAGAACGGTGAGTGGCGGACTTACGGAGGCGACCTCGGCAGCACGCGCTACTCGCCGCTCGATCAGATCAACGCCCAAAACTTTAACAAACTCGAAATCGCGTGGCGGTTCAAGACGGATTCCCTTGGCCCCCGGCCGGAATATCAGTTCGAATCGACTCCGCTGGTGGTGCGCGGCGTTCTGTATTCCACCGCCGGAACGCGCCGCGCCGTAGTCGCGCTCGATGCAGCCACCGGGGAGCTGCTGTGGGTACATGGCGAACGCGAAGGAGCGCGTGGCAGCGCCGCGCCCCGGCAACTTTCCGGCCGTGGGCTGGCATATTGGACGGATGGCAAGGACGAACGAATTCTATACGTCACGCCAGGCTACCGGCTCATCGCTCTGGATGCCAAGACCGGCTTGACGGTTCCCGGATTCGGCAAGAACGGCGTGGTGGATCTCAAGCTCGATGACGATCAGGAAATCGATCTGGTCACTGGCGAAGTCGGGCTGCATGCCGCGCCCGTGGTCGCGGGCGATGTCGTGATCATCGGCGCGGCGCACCGGTCCGGCGGCGTACCGCGCAGCAGGAATAACGTGAAAGGCTACGTTCGCGGATTCGATGCGCGTACCGGCAAACGCATCTGGATCTTCCACACCATCCCGCGGGCTGGCGAGTACGGGCTGGACACATGGGAAAACGATTCCTGGTCCTACACCGGAAATACGGGCGTCTGGGCGCAGATCTCCGTGGATGAAGAACTCGGACTTGTGTACCTGCCG
>DATDHK010000130.1:0-8147 GCA_036521635.1 Bryobacteraceae bacterium
AGAGATCGCGGGCCTGATCCGGCGGAGCGGCGTCGTCAAAACTGGGGCGCCGGCCCTTCTTACAATCGCCAAATAGAGTAAATTGTGAGACGACTAACAAGGCGCCGCCGGCTTCTATCAGGCTGCGGTTCATTTTGCGCGCTTCATCCGGGAAAATCCGGAGGTGGATAATCTTTTCGACAAGATAATCGGCATCTTGTTGCGTGTCGGTGGAAGTTACTCCCACTAACACCACTAACCCCGTTCCGATTGACCCAACCGTGGCGCCATCCACGCTGACTTGAGCTTCCTTCACGCGCTGCAACACAACTTTCATACGATTTTCAGTATTACACTGAACACAGCAATGATCGAGACTTATGCTTATGCCCGCGCGGGCTTGTTGGGCAATCCGTCCGACGGTTATAACGGCAAGACGATTTCTTTTCTGGTGCGGAACTTCCGCGCGCGCGTGCTGGTGTACCCGACGGCGCGATTGGAGATTCGTCCGTCGAAGGCCGACATGCCGGTATTCGAAAGCTTGGACGATTTGTACGTCACCACGCGCTGGCGCGGCTATTACGGCGGCATACGGATTATCCAGGCGCTGATCGTCCGCTTTCTCGACTATTGCCGCGAGCGCGGATTCGAGCTGCCAAACCGCAACTTCACGATTGAATACGAATCCACAATTCCGCTGCGCCTGGGAATGGGCGGGTCGAGCTCGATTATCACCGCCGCGTTGCGCGCGCTATGCCAATACTTCGAGATCGACATTCCGCTGCCGGTGCAAGCCAATCTGGTGCTCGAGACCGAAACGAAAGAGTTGGGCGTTCCGGCCGGGCCGCAGGATCGCGTGATCCAGGTTTATGAAGGACTGGTCTACATGGACTTTGCCAAGCGCCTGATGGACAAACAAGGCTATGGGTTCTACGAACATTTGGACCCAGCTTTGTTGCCGAACATGTACCTGGCGTATCGCACCAGCTTGAGCGAGGGCACGGAGATTTTTCACAACAATGTGCGCGAGCGCTGGCGGCAAGGCGACCGCGAAGTTGTGGCGGCGATGCAGACCTGGGCCGGTTATGCCGCGGAAGGACGGCAAGCGCTGCTGGATGGCGATCGCGAAACTTTGAACCGGTTGATCGATGCGAATTTCGACTTGCGCGCAAAACTTTATGGAATCAGCGCCGGCAATCTGGAGATGATCCATGCGGCGCGCGGCGTGAAGGCGACCGCGAATTTCGCGGGATCGGGCGGAGCGATTACCGGGTGTTACCGGGATGAGTCGATGTATCGGGCGCTGGTGGCGGCGATGCGGCCGCTGGGCGTGGCGGTGGTGAAGCCGCGAGTTAGCGAATAACAAAATGCCGGGATCCGACGTTAGGGAAATCGGACGTCAAGCAATATTATTCGAAAAGCGCCTGAACGAAATCAAGGAATCGCTCGCGCCGCTTGGCATTGATTGGTATCCATACCGTACCCTGACTATCTTCCCGATTCTCGATAAAGTGTTGACCGGGCCGCGCCGCCATCTGCTGGATCTCGCCGCGGGCGATCCGATTTTGGACGTAGGCTGCGGCGATGGCGCGCTTTCGTTCTTTCTCGAGTCGATGGGTTACGACGTTCGGGCCATCGATGGTTTCCACACCAATCACAATTCCATGCGCGGCTTCACCGAGCTGCGCACTGCGCTGAAATCGTCGGTCCCGGTGGAAGTCATCGACCTCGATTCGCAGTTTCGCCTTTCGGAGGAAGCTTACGGGCTGGTGATGTTTCTTGGCATCCTCTATCACCTAAAGAATCCTTACTATGTCCTCGAGGCGCTGGCCGGGCGGGCGCGCTACTGCGTGCTCAGTACTCGCATCGCTCAACAAACGCCGGCTGGCACATCCATGAAGGACGAGCCGCTTGCCTACTTACTCGATCCTTCCGAATCCAACGACGACGCCACTAACTACTGGATTTTTTCGGAAGCCGCGTTGCGGCGGCTGTTCCATCGGACCGGCTGGGATGTGCTCGACTTTAATGTGACGGGCGTGGAAAGCGGCTCGGAACCGGCGCGGCTGGACCGCGATCAACGGGCCTTCTGTCTGCTGAAAAGCCGCATTTGTCCGCATTACTGGGTGAAGCTTTTGGAAGGCTGGCATCCTTTGGAGCAAAGCAGTTTTCGATGGACGGAGGGGCGGTTCTCGGTGGAATTGAAGCGGCCGCCATTAGTGAACTTATCGACGTTCCGTTTCGATTTCCGGCTGACTTATCCAGGCCCTGTAACTCTCAATGTGAAAGTAAGTGGCGTCGACTTAGCCGCGGCCACTTACTCGGGCGAAGGCGACCATTCGTATGTGGCGAAGCTTCCGCGCCGGGCGCTCAAGGAGGCTTCGATCCGGATTGACTTCGAAGCCGACAGGTGTTTGCCGGGCGGGACTCTGGATGAGCGCGAGTTGGCGCTGCTAGTCGTGTTTTGGAAACCGGGCCTGGAAACCGCCGATGCGCTGCTTCCATTCCAATTAGCTTGAAACTAAGTATCTCCGAACGATCTACTAGTAGAAATCACCGATGCCCAACCCGGAGTAAAGCTCGATAGTAAGAGTGATGATCCAGCGGGGTATCTTCAAGAAGCAGCGAACGCATACAAAAATGGCGGGCGGCTTCTTCAGTTTCGAAGAAGAAGGAACCTCGACGAAGCTCTATGGATTCGGCCACGGCGATCACATCCGGCTGCGCGATGAGCATGGCAATGTGTGGCGGGGTTCGGCCGAGAGGACCGACGATTCGGTGCGATACACGTTTCGCGATCCTAACGGACGCACGATTACCGGCGTTTCCGATGGCTTTGGAATTATTCTCCGCGATGGCAAGGGGAAGACCTGGCGCGGATTTATCGATTAGCCTTGTGGGGCAGATTGGTAATCTGCCGCCGATTGAAAATCGGCCTTCCGGAGTTTTTTTCAAAAGCAACAGGCCGACTTCGTCGGCGGCAGGTTGCCAACCTGCCCTACTACGGACGGTTTAGGTACTTTTCGTACAGGTGTGTGTGCTTGTTGCTCAGGTCTACCGTTTTGCCCTTGATGTAGAGCTGCTTCACTTGGGTTCTGGCTTCCAGCGGATCGCCATCGGTGATCATCAGGTCGGCTGATTTTCCTTCTTCGATCGATCCCATCTTGTCGGCCACTCCCCAAATCTGAGCGGGGTTCATGGTTACCGCTTTCAGCGCTTCTTCATACGGCAATCCGAATGCGACCGCAGTGGCCGCTTGATATGGGAGGTTACGCGAAAACTCGTTGTTGAAAGTCCCGAAAGCGAATTTCACGCCGGCTTTGTAAAACTGGCCGGGCAGCGTGTAGGCGGAATCGTACGGATCGTCCTCATGCAGAGGCAGAGCCAGCGTCGGACCCAGGATCGCTGAAATGTTGCGCGCTTTCAGCTCCGGTCCCATTTTGCCGAGCTCGCGCGGATCGGCGATGATCACCTTCACCTTTTGCTGATCCGCGAATTGCACCGCATCGTGGATGGCGCGCTCGCGGGACGCCATCACAACCAGCGGCTCTTTGCCTTCGAGCACCGGCAGCATGGCTTCGAACTTGAGGTCGGTCTTGAAGCCCTTGAGATTGGCTGCCTTGGCTTTTTGATAACGCCGCGATTCCTCGAAAAACTCTTTGAGCTCCCGCAGTTCGGTCTCATAATTTTTCTTAGACTCGGTGAATGAGAAACGCGCGGCGATGTCGGGCGGCAAGTCGCCACCGCCGAAACGTCCGCCGCCGGAAAGGATGCTGGGGAAACGCATCGCCATAGCAGCGGATTTCTTGACGTCCATCTCTTCCCACGTCCAGCCATCCAGGTGAACCAGCGCGGCCTGGCCGCTGATGATGCTGCCGCCGCCACCGCCGCGCCGTCCGCCGCCACCGCCGGATGCCATGGGAAGCGTGATTGCGGCCGTGATGCCGTTGGCGCGCGTTACCGGAATATGCTCGCTGGAGGGATTGATGGCGATTTCCGCGCGAAGCTGCGGATCGAATTTACCGATCTCGCCGGTATCGACGCTCTCGCGCACGGAGCTGATTTCAGCCAGGCCCAACTGAGTTCCCGAATCGATCATGCCGGGGTAAACGTGCAGCCCTTTGCCTTCGACAATGCGTGTGCCCTTGGGCGCCGCGAGATTGCGGCCGACGCCGACGATCTTGCCATCGCGCACCAGCACCGATCCGTTCTGAATTTCGGCGCTGGCCACCGGATGGACGGTCGCGCCGCGAATCAGGAAGCTGTCGTCCTGGCCCGCCAGTAACGGGAACGTCAACAATACAGCCAATGCAAGCGGTTTCATGCCGCGGGCCTCCTCTGCGCGCCGGGCGCGGTCCTTCTTGGTTGTTCTTTTTCTTTGTCGGTCAATTTTTTCTTGTCGATTTCGCGCGCGGAACGCTCGGCCAGGTCGTTGTTGCGATCGAAATAGAGCTGGCCGTCGATGAACACTTTCTCTACTTTCGCGAAATTGGATAGCGGATGCTTATCGAAAATGGTGATGTCGGCGTCCTTGCCGGGCTCGATGGAGCCGACGCGTTTGTCGAGCATCAGTTGCTTGGCGGGGTTGATGGTGATGAGCGAGAGCGCTTCCGTCTCATCCAATCCGCCGTACTTCATGGTCTTCGCCGCTTCATCGTTAAGGTGACGCATCAGCTCCGCGGAATCGCTGTTCAGGGACACGATCACGCCTTTGCGAGTCATGATGGCCGCGTTAAATGGAATGGCGTCGTACGCTTCCACTTTGTAAGACCACCAGTCGCTGAAGGTGGACGCGCCCGCACCGTGGGCCGCGATTTCCTTGGCAACCTTGTAGCCTTCCAACACGTGTTGCAGAGTGCGGATCTTGAATCCGAAGTCGTCGGCCACGCGCAGCAGCATCAGGATTTCGTCGGCGCGATAGCAATGCGAGTGCACCAGGCGCTTGCCCTCCAGCACTTCCACCAGCGGCTCGAGTTTCAGATCGCGGCGAGGCGCCAGGGCCTGCTCGCCCGCGGCAACTTTCTCGTTGTATTCTTTCCAGGACTGCTGATAAGCCTTGGCGTCGGTGAACGCCTGGCGGATCACATCCTCAACGCCCATGCGGGTTGCAGGATATCGCGGGGGCACATTAGCCGCGCCGATGCGTTGCCCGGTAGGATTGCCGGCGCGCTTGGGGTTTTCGCCGAGCGCAAATTTGATGCCCGGCATGGCGCCTTGGAACATCATGTCGTGCGCATCTTTGCCCCAGCGCAACTTGAGAACTGTACACTTTCCGCCGATGGAGTTTGCGCTGCCATGCAAAATATTGGCCGTGGTTACGCCGCCGGCCAGCGCCCGATAGATGGCGATGTCCTCCGGATTGAGAACGTCTTCGATGCCCACCATCGACGACACGGAAACGCTGCCTTCATTGATGCTGTCGGCGGCGATGTGCGAATGGCAATCGATGATGCCGGGCATGGCAAACTGTCCGGTGGCGTCGATCACCTTGGCGTCGGCAGGCGCCATGATCTTTTCGCCCGCTTCGACAATCTTGCCGTCGCGTATCAGGATCGATCCGGTAAACGTGCCCTTGGTGACGGTGAGAACGGTAGCGTTCTGAATCACGATGGGCGGCGCAGCCAGCACGGAGGCTGCAAATGCACAAGTAACGAGAAACGGTTTCATTGATTTACTCCATGCTGAACTTCGCTGGGTGGAACTTCGCTGGTTGGAGAAGCGGCTTCGGTTGCGCCCGGCCTCGCGGTAGCGGGCGGCTCATCCACCGGCTCAAACTTTACGCCGTCCACAAAAACGTATTTCACTTCGGTCCGGTCCTGGAACAGATCGCCCTTGGTGACCACGAGGTTGGCGATCTTTCCTTTTTCGATGCTGCCCAAACGGTCCTGCACGCCGTAGATTTCAGCCGGCGTAAGGGTCATGGCGCGCACGGCGTCTTCGGGCGCCAAACCGGCGTCGATGGCTTTCTTGACCGCGCGGAACAAGTCGGCGCGCCGGTCGATTCCGCCGGAATAGAGAGCGAACTTGACGCCGTTCTTGGAGAGTATCGCGGGCGTGGAAGCAGCGCGGTCGCGAACTTCGAGCGCCCTCATATTGTCCAGTTCATCGGGATCGCCGTCGCGAGCCTTCTCGGGCCAACGCAGGCTCACCAGCACGGTGGCGTCCGCTTTTTTCAAGAGATCGGCCGAGCGATATCCTTCCGGAAGCCCGTACAGCAGGGCTTTGAGATGCAGTTCGCCGGCGAAGCGCAAGAGCCGGTCGACGTCTATGCGGCGCGTGGCGGGAAGCAGAACGCGCGGCGACGCCAGCACGCCTTCGAGCGCGCGATCGTACTCGGGACGCTGCATGCCGCGCGGGTGCGCCGCGTAAAACTGCTTGGCGTCGCGATAGTGTTCGGCGTCGAGATAGACCTGGCGGATATAAGACATCACGCCCATCAGCGAATTGGGAAAGCCGCCACCGAATCCGCCGGCTGTGGCGAAGGTCACCAGTTGCCCGGCGCTATCGGTCACCACCATGTCGCCCGCGGTTTCGCCGGCCAAGTCCACCACCGCGCCTTGCCCCGCGAATATTCCGCGCGGCGGAAACGTGACGGCGGTAGTGAAGCCCTCGGCGCGGGCGGAATCGAGGCGGCGATCGGTTGCTTTCACCAGATCGGCCGCCTTCAGCCAACTCGTGGTGGCGGGCCGGTCTTCAGGTCCGCGCGCCGGCAGAGTGGTAGGAGGCGCAATCGTTTGCGTGACGGCCTGCTGCCCGCCTCCACCTCCACGGCCGCCGCCTCCGGTTGTGACGGGCGTGGCCTCTGGAATTCCGAACGTGCTCAGCGCGTCGATGAGTCCGGGATAAACCGTCAGGCCATCGCCTTCGATGACCCAGGCGTCCGCGGGCACGGCGATGTCGGCGCCGACAGCCTCGATCAATCCGTTGCGCAGGATGACGGTTCCACGCGCCAACGCGGGTCCGCTGACGGGAATCACGCGGGCGTTGTGAATTGCGATGACGGTGGGCGTGGCGGCGTACAGCGCGCCAACAGCCAGAAAAACAAGTACAGATAGTCGCTTCATAGGCAATCGCTTATTATAGAAGTTCTCTCCCCAACAGCGCAGAGTGAGATGGCGTTAAAAAAGCGAATTGGTTACAAGGACGCAGGCGTTAATATCGACGAGGCGGACCGCGCCGTGGCGTTCATTCGCAAGCATGCGCGGGGCACTTTCACTCGCGGCGTGCTGACGGATATCGGCAGTTTTGGCGGCGGCTATTTTTTGAGCGGATGGAAGCGGCCGGTTCTGGTAAGCTCAGCCGACGGCGTCGGCACCAAGCTGAAGATTGCGTTTCTCACCGGCCGTCACGACACCATAGGCGAAGATTTGGTGAACCACTGTGTGAACGACATTGCGGTGCAGGGTGCCGTTCCGTTGTTTTTTCTGGACTATTTCGCGGCCGGGAAACTGGATGCCGCGGTGGCGGACCAGGTAATTGCCGGCGTCGCGCGCGGTTGCCGCAACAATGGCTGCGCGCTGATTGGCGGCGAGACGGCCGAGATGCCCGGGTTGTATCGGGCGGGCGAATACGACCTGGCCGGGTTCATTGTGGGCGCGGTGGAGCGCAGCCGGATGTTGACGGGCGGCTCGATCCGCGCCGGGGATGTTTTGCTCGGGTTACCGTCGAACGGCTTGCATACGAATGGTTACTCGCTGGCGCGCAAGCTGTTGTTCGACGTTGCGGACTGCAAGCTGGATGCCGCGCTGGCCGATGAGTTGCTGCAAGTGCATCGCAGCTATTTGAGGCCGATGCGTGCGCTGATCGGCGCGCGAGTGTTGAAGGGCGCGGCCCACATCACGGGCGGAGGCATCACCGATAATACTCCGCGGATTCTTCCGACAGGACTGACGGCGCGCGTTGATGTATCGGCATGGAAGATTCCCGCGATTTTCGAGAAGCTGCGCGAGATCGGGAATATCGGCATCGCCGATTACCGGCGAACGTTCAACCTTGGGGTTGGAATGATCCTGGTGGTTTCGAAGCGCAACCTGGGGACGGCTCGCGGGATTCTGGCGGGGTTGGGCGAAGCCTTTTTTGAAATCGGCGATGTGGTGGAATCGAAGGGCGCGCGGGTAGTTTACGTGGGTGCGCGGCATTGAAGCGGCTGGGCATTCTGCTTTCCGGAC
>DATDHK010000131.1:0-11397 GCA_036521635.1 Bryobacteraceae bacterium
GGTCTATCCGATCTCCGTCGCTCGTTCCTCCGGCTCGAAACTTTGGGATGTCGATGGCAACGAGTACGTCGATCTGTTGAACGGTTTCGGCGTTACGATGTTCGGACACTGTCCTGACTTCGTCCGTGAAGCCGTCGAAAAGCAGTTGCGCGCCGGCATCGAGATTGGTCCGCAGACGCCCTACGCGGGGCAAGTGGCCGAGCTGCTTTGCGAGATGACCGGCATGGAACGCGCCACCTTCTGCAATACGGGGTCGGAAGCCGTAATGGCGGCGATCCGGCTGGCGCGCACTGTCACGAACAAGAAGAAAATCGTTTTCTTCGCGGGCGATTATCACGGTGCGTTTGACGAAGTCCTGATGCGCGCCGCGGGAAAACCGGGTGGCGTGCCGCGCTCGCGGCCAATCGCTCCGGGTATTCCCGACGAACAGGCCGCCAATGTAATCGTGCTGGAATATGGCTCGCCCGCGTCGCTCGAGATCATTCGCGCGCACGCCCACGAGCTGGCGGCAGTGCTGGTAGAGCCCGTGCAGAGCAGGCATCCGAGCTTGCAGCCAGTGGAATTTCTGCGTGAATTGCGAGCTATCACCGAACAATCCAACACAGCGCTGATCTTTGACGAAGTCGTAACCGGGTTCCGCACGCACCCCGGGGGCGCGCAGGCAATATTCGGAATTCGGGCGGACTTGGCCACCTACGGCAAGGTGATCGGTGGCGGATTGCCTATCGGTGTTGTCGCCGGGAACGCCGCATACATGGATGCGCTCGACGGCGGCATGTGGCAGTACGGCGACGATTCGTCTCCGGAAGTTGGGGTCACTTTCTGCGCGGGTACTTTTGTGCGGCATCCACTCGCAATGGCGTCGGCGTGGGCCGTACTCAATCATTTGAAAGAGGCCGGGCCTCAACTGCAGCAAGAGTTGAGCGAAAAAACCGGACGCCTGGTCCACACGCTCAACGCACTTTTCGAGCAGGGCTCCGTGCCGGCGCGCATCGAACATTTTCATTCGATTTTCTACTTCGGCTTTCCGGCAGATCAGCGATGCGCCAGCCTGCTCTATTACCATCTGCGCGAAAAGGGCGTGCACATTCAGGAAGGCTTCCCCTGCTTCCTCACTACCGCGCATACGGAACAGGATCTCGAAAAGGTCGTGAATGCTTTTCGGGACAGCATCGCGGAAATGCAAGCCGGCGGATTCTTGCCCGCGTCCGCGCCACCGGCCGGCATGGAGCGCGAGGCTCCCTTAACCGAAGCACAAATTGAAATCCGCTTGTCCGCGCAGCTTGGCGACGAAGAGTCCTGCTCCTATAACGAAGGCTTCACGGTGCGGCTGCGCGGCAGTTTGAACGAAGATGCGCTGCGCAAATCGCTCCAAGTAATTGTCGATCGACACGAGGCGTTGCGCTCTGTACTCACCGAGTCGGGCGACGCCCTTCGAATTCTTCCGCATATCGACGTTCCGCTTCCGGCCGTCGATCTTTCCATGCTTCCGGATCGCGTCGAGCAACTAATGCAAGACGACGCCGTCACCGCGTTCGATTTGCTACGCGGTCCGCTGGTTCGCGCAAAGCTGGCGCGGCTGAGCGCCGAAGAACACATCTTGTTTGTGACCGCCCATCACATGATTTGCGATGGATGGTCAACCAACGTAATTCTCGACGAGCTGAGTAAGTTGTACTCGGCGAATTGCCAGGGCGCAGTCTGCGATCTTCCGGCGCCGATGCAGTTCAGCGATTATGCGCACGAACAGAGCCGTCAAAATGTCGATCCGAAAGTGGAAGCTTATTGGGTTGCGGAATACACCGAGCCTGCGCCTCCGCTTGAACTTCCGCTAGACCGCCCGCGTCCGGCGTTGAAGTCCTATCGCGGCGCCACGCATGTCGCAAAAATCAGCGCCGAAGCCTCCCGCCGAATCAAGAAGGCCGGTGCGCAACGCGGCTCCACTCTCTTCAGCACGCTGTTGGCCGGGTTCCAGGCACTGCTCTCTCGTCTGACCGGCCAGTCCGACATCGTGATCGGCATTCCCGCCGCTGGACAATCTTCGCTGAGCGGCAAGACGTTGGTGGGGCACTGCGTTAATTTTCTGCCGATCCGAATGAAGCTGACCGGCGACCCGGCGTTCGAGGATCTTTTGTCGCAGAGCCGCCGCAAGTTACTCGAGGCTTTTGAGCATCAAAGTTACACCTACGGAACCCTGGTCCGCAAGCTTGCGATTCCCCGCAAGCCCAGCCGGTTGCCGTTGATCGAGGCGCAGTTCAATCTGGAGCGCGTCGGCGAAAAGCTGAACCTGCATGGGTTGGATGCGCAGGTGGCGCAAAGCCCCAAGCGATTCGTCAACTTCGATTTGTTCCTGAACATGGTGGAGTCGTCCGAAGGGCTTGCGATTTACTGCGACTACAACACCGATCTCTTCGATGACGCGACCATCGCACGCTGGCTGCAAAGTTATGAGGCCATGCTTCTCGCATTCACGGAAGACGCGGGCTTGCCGCTTTCGAGGCTGCCGATGCTGAGCGCCGCCGACCAGGCCACGATCCTTCATTCCTGGAACGCGACTGCAGCGGAATACCCCAAGACGAAGTGCGTCCACCAGATCGTCGACGAGCAGACATTGCGGACGCCCGAAGCGATCGCCGCAATTTTCGAATCTAATCGGCTCAGCTATCGCGAGCTGAGCTCGAAGTCGAACCAGCTTGCACATTGGTTGCGATCGAACGGAGCGGGCAACGGAACGCTGGTAGGCATCTCGATCGAACCGTCGCTTGAAATGGTGATGGCAATTCTGGGTGTGCTAAAGGCGGGCGCTGCCTATGTGCCGCTGGATCCTCACTATCCTCAGGAAAGGCTCGCGTTCATTCGTCAAGACGCTGGGCTTCGAATCGTTCTTACGCGTGATAATTGGCCGGATTTTGCAAACCAACCGGACACTTCGCCAACATCCGTCGCGCCTGATCGGAACGCATACGTGATATACACGTCGGGGTCCACCGGTAAACCCAAAGGCGTTGAAGTACCGCACAGCGCGCTCATGAATTTCTTGTGGTCAATGCGCGCGGAGCCTGGAATCGCTGCATCCGACAAGCTGCTGGCGGTCACTACACTCTCGTTCGATATCGCAGGTCTCGAATTGTTCCTGCCCTTGATCGCGGGTGCGCAGGTGGTAATCGCCGGCCGTGAAGCAACGCGCGACGGCAAAGCGCTGGCCGCTCTTCTTGATGACGCCGACATTACCATGATGCAGGCTACGCCGACTACCTGGAAGCTGTTGCTCGAAGCCGGCTGGGCCGGCAGGCAGAGTCTCAAAATGCTGTGCGGAGGCGAAGAGTTGACGCGTGATCTCGTCAACGAATTGGCGCCGCGCGGTGAGGCGCTGTGGAATATGTACGGCCCCACTGAGACTACAATTTGGTCGGCAATACACCCAGTGATCCAGGGCGCGGGTCCCGTTCCAATTGGCCGGCCCATCGCCAACACGCAACTGTACGTTCTCGATCCGGCGGGACAGCCAACGCCGATCGGTGTGCAAGGTGAGCTTCACATTGCCGGCGCGGGTTTGGCTCGCGGATATTTGAACCGCCCGGAGTTGACCGCCGAAAAGTTCGTTGCAAATCCGTTCGGGGGCGACCCGAGTTCGCGTATGTACCGCACCGGCGATGTGGCCCGCTACCTTCCCGATGGCCGCTTGGTCTGCATGGGACGCATTGACAATCAGATCAAGCTGCGCGGGCATCGCATCGAGTTGGGTGAGATCGAATCGGCGCTGCTGGCGCATGCGTCGGTGCGCGACGCGGCGGTGATCGTTCGAGAAGACTCGCCCGGCGACAAACGTTTGGTGGCCTATGTGAAACCCGCGCGGAGCGGTTCATTGGACATGAAGCAACTCCGCGAACACTTGGCTCAGCGGCTGCCGGAAGCGATGGCGCCGGCGCTCTTCGCCGTAATGGACGCGCTGCCGCTCACGCCCAACGGCAAAATCGACCGCAACGCGCTGGCAGCGCTTCCGCCTGTGGGCGCGGAACAAGCGCGCTACGTTGCGCCGCGAACCAGTCGGGAGAAGGCGATTGCCGCGATCTGGGAACAGGTTCTCAAAGTAGAGCGGGTCGGCTTGGATGACGACCTGTTTGAGCTCGGCGCCGATTCCATACATCTGTTTCAGATCGCGGCGCGCGCGGAGAAAGAGCGCATCAAGTTTACGGCTAAGCAGCTCATGCAGTACCGCACCATCGCGGCGCTGAGCGCCTTCCTGGATCAGAATGCAGCCCGGCCACTGGAGGTTAGCGTTGCATCCATTCCGCGCGTTTCGCGGGAAAGCTTTCGAATCAAGAGGCCCCTGTAATGTTTCAGGACTGCATCGATCAAGCGGCCGATGAACTGCTGGCGCTCCCGGCATCATCCGGTCAGCAGCGCTTCTGGGTTCTCGACCAGATCAAGCCCGGCGACCCTTCCTGCAATGTCGCGGTTCGTTTCGGCCTGACCGGAATCCTCGACCGCGTTTCGCTCGAAGCGGCGTTGAACGAGATCATTGGCCGGCACGAAATTCTTCGCGCGAATTTCGTCATGCTCGACGGACAGGTAATGCAACTGGTTTCCCCCGCGCGAAAGATCGACATCCAATTCACCGATATCACAGCGCTGCCGGAATCCGAACGTGCCCTTGAGGCCGACCGGCTGGCCGGCGAAGAAGCCCAGCGGCCCTTCAACTTGGCTTCCGGCCCATTGATGCGCGCCGGTCTGCTGCGCTTGGCTGACGACGAGCACGTTCTACTGATCACCATCCACCACATTGTTTCCGATGGCTGGTCGATCGGCATTCTCACCGGCGAGCTCGGCGCAATTTACGAAGCGTTCCACGCCGGTCTGCCTTCCCCGCTGCCCGAACTTCCCATTCAATATGCGGACTACACTCTCTGGCAGCGCGACCATCGCAACGAACTGGCGTCCACCGAAGATGAAGCGTACTGGAAAAACAAGCTCTCCGATCTTCCGCAATTCGAAGTAACGCCCGACATGCCGCGCAATGCCGCGAAGCCCGCGATTGGAAATATTCTGTCGCGGCTGCTGCCGGTTGCGCTAACCGATTCGTTTCGCGAACTGAGCCGCCGGCAGGACTCCACGCTCTTCGTGACCATGCTGGCCGCGCTCGCCACGCTGCTCTACCGCTATACCGGCGAAACGGATATCGTGGTCGGCTCACCAGTCGCCGGCCGCAACAGCATGGATGTTGAGCCGCTGATAGGTCCGTTCATCAACACGCTGGTGCTGCGCACGGATACTTCGGGCGATCCCACTTTTTTGGAATTGCTGGAACGCGTCCGTCACGTGGTTTGTGAAGCGCTGGCCCATCAGGAACTGCCTTTCGATCGAGTGGCCGAGTTGCTGCGGCTCAACCGCAGCGCCGAGCGGAATCTGCTGTTCCAGATCAATTGCATCTATCAGCGCGATTTTGTGAAGCCCTGGGAACACGCCGGACTTCGGATGCGGCCCATTCCTTCGAAATCCCCGGGCGCGATGCATGACTTGAATATTTTCCTGGTGGAACGCAACGATGGCTGGCGCGTTTCTTGCGAGTATAATACCGCGCTCTTTTTCGAAAGCACGGTCAGCCGGATGTTGGAGCACTTCGAGATTCTGCTCCAGGCGATTCTTGCCGATCCGTCGCGGCCGATCGGCGCCTACGCGTTTCTTGGTGAAGATGAGTCGCGGCAGATTCTTTTGGAATGGAATCGGACGCACACCGATTATCCCCGGAATTCCAGCGCCATTGAACTGATCGAGAAGCAGGCGCGGCGTACGCCCGACGCTGTAGCGGTTATTTTTGAAGGCTGCGTCATCACGTATCGGGAACTCAACAGCCGCGCCAGCCAATTGGCGGGATATCTCAAGCAGCGCGGCGCCGGCGTGGGTTCGCTGATAGGAATTTGCCTGCCCCGCTCAATCGAAATGCTTACCGCCGTTCTCGCGGTCTGGAAGGCCGGCGCAGCTTACGTGCCGCTTGATCCGTCGTTTCCAGCGGCCCGCTTGTCCTTCATGGCGGCGGACGCGGCAGTCAAATTAGTCGTCACGGATCGAACGCTTGCCAACCTGATCTCGACTACGGCCGCCAAGATTCTGGTGGACGACGCTCGCGCCACAGTCGAACAAACCGATCTCACCAGCGCGGCCGGTCCTCTGGACATTGCTTACGTGATTTACACGTCGGGATCTACTGGCAAACCGAAAGGCGTGGCAGTCCAGCATCGCGCGCTTGTGAATCTGTTGTGCGCGGCAATTGCGCAACCAGGGATTACCTCGAAAGATTCACTGGCCGCCGTTACCACGCTCTCATTTGACATCGCCGGCCTCGAACTATTCGCTCCGTTGGTGGCCGGAGCGCGGATCGTATTGGCCAGTCACGACCAGTCGACCGACGGAATTGCGCTACGCAAACTGCTGGTGGAAAGCCGCGCGACGATACTGCAAGCCACGCCGGCCACCTGGCGAATGCTGGTCGATTGCGGTTGGGGCAAGGCGCCTCAACTCAAAATGCTGTGTGGCGGCGAGCCGCTCTCACGCGAGCTGGCCGACGCGCTCCTCGACCGCGGCGGTGAATTGTGGAACATGTATGGTCCGACGGAGACCACCATCTGGTCCTCGTGGCAACAAATCCGGCGGGACGGAATGGCGCCGTCCATCGGCCGGCCCGCTGCTAACACGCTGTTTTACGTCCTCGACTCGCACCGGCAACCCGTGCCGGTTGGGGTTCGCGGCGAATTATATATCGGCGGCGATGGTGTGGCGCAGGGATATCTGAATCGTCCGGAGTTGAACGCGGAACGCTTCCTGACAAATCCATTTGCGAATGGCCGGATGTATCGAACTGGCGACCGCGCGCGCTGGCGTCCCGACGGCACAGTGGAACTTTTGGGCCGCATGGATACGCAAGTCAAGATCCGCGGCCATCGCATTGAGCTGGGCGAAGTGGAAGCTGCGCTGGCCGCCTGCCCCGCCGTGCGCAATGCTGCCGTGATAGTTCGTGAGGACGCATCCGGTGAAAAGATTCTTGTTGGCTATTTCGTTCCATCGCAAGACACGCACGCGGCCGCCGACGCGGTGCGGCAGCACCTGAAGCAGCGCCTGCCGGACTATATGGCGCCCACGCACCTTGTCGCATTGCCCGCGCTTCCGCAAACGCCCAACGGCAAGCTGGACCGCAACGCGCTGCCGGCGCCGGAAACCGTGCGCATACAAATTCAGCCACCCATCGAAACGCCGCACGATTCTATCGAAACCAAGCTGATCGCGATTTGGGAAAAGGTGCTGGGCGTGCGGCCGCTCCAGCGGACCGACAATTTCTTTGACATCGGCGGACATTCGCTTCTTGCCGCGAAAATGCTGGCGCGCATCGAAAAAGAATTCGGCAAACTGCTGCCATTAGCCACTCTTTTCCAGGCGCCCACGGTGGCGGAGTTGGCCAATCTCATTCGTCACAGCGGCTGGAAAGCTACGTGGTCTTCGCTGGTGCCCATCCGGCCCAGCGGAACGAAACCGCCGTTCTACTTTGTGCACGCAATCGGCGGAAATGTTTTGAACTTCGCTTCGTTCGCCGGCCACTTTGATCCCGATCAGCCGGTCTATGGCCTGCAAGCGCGCGGTCTCGACGGCAAGGAAATTCCCAACATGTCCGTCCACCAGATGGCGGCCGATTACATTCAGGACATTCGCAACATTCAACCGGAAGGACCATACTGCATCGGCGGATTCTCGGCGGGAGGGGTCGTCGCTTTTGAGATGGCCCGGCAACTGCGCGCGGCCGGCCAGCAGGTGGCCATTCTGGCGCTGCTCGATAGCCGCATCGATAATCCGAACCAGTCCGGCGTCGCGGCGTCGAAAGAGCGCTTCACCAGAACCGTTGCCTTCAATATCCGTTACGCCTTCCATACCGGCCTGCTTTCGTTTGCCCGCCAGAAGCTGAAGAACCTGCGCATGCGGGCGAACATCCGGATTTGGACCATCAAGAATTCCCTGGGATTCAAGCCCAGCGCCAGAACATTGGATGTCGAAGAGGCATTCCTGCTTGCGCTGCGAAATTATGTTCCCGAAACGTACGGCGGCGACGCCAGTCTGTTCCGCGCCAAGGACGAGTTGTGCAGTTACTCGGATCCGACGCTCGGTTGGGGCAGCGTCGTCAAGGGGCGCCTCGAGATTCTGGAAATCAGCGGCGATCACGACACGATTCTGCACGAGCCGCACATCGGCATGCTGGCGCGCGTGCTGAACTCCTGCCTGGATGCGGTGCAGGCAGCGGGCAGAAACATGCTGCAGAGGTCGGCCTGACGCATGAGCGCCGCTGGCAGTGCAGTATCGCGCCCGTTTCCGGCAACCGTAAGTTTGCGCGGACAGCCGTGGCACATGACCGCGGTGCTGATTGGCGCCGATTCGTTTGCGTTGTTGCTATCGGTGATGCTCAGCGTGGCCACCAAGATTTGTCTGCAGGGCAGTGTAAATCTGCAGGGCTACATTCAGTTGTGGCCGTTCCTGTTTGTGTTTCTGGCCGTCTACGCCGGCATCGGTTTGTACTCCAGGGTCAGCATCGGCGCGCCCGATGAATTGCGGCGGGCCACCGTGGCATCGACGGTTCTATTTGTTTGCCTGGCCGCAATCACCGTGTCCATGCGCGGAGCACGACAACATTTCACCTGGACATTGTTCCTGGCCATCGTTCTCACCATCGCGCTGGTTCCTCTAACGCGCGAATGCGCGCGGCAGTTGTTTGCGCGTGAATCCTGGTGGGGCTATCCGACAGTGGTCTTCGGGGCCGGGCCTGTGGCCGAAATGGTGGTGCGGGCCATGCTCAAGGAGCCGGGTCTGGGCCTCAAGCCGATCGCGGTCCTGGACGACCTGGAAAACAAGACGCACGTTCATGGCGTACCGGTTTACGGCGGCGCGGATCTTGCGCCGGTGCTGCTTCCGCCCAACCGTGCGGCCTACGCGGTGTTTGCGATGCCGGACGTGCCGAATTCGGATTTGCTGCCGATGATCGAGCGCTACGCGGTGAATTTCTCGCATGTGCTGGTGATCCCGGAGCTGACGAATTTCGCCAGCCTGTGGGTTCAGCCCCGCAGCGTTGGCGGCATGCTGGGATTGGAACTCCGGCAGCAGGTGCTGCGTGGCGAGCACCAGATTTCGAAGCGTCTTTTGGATCTCTTGTTTTGCCTGGCGGGCTCGGTTGTAGTGGTTCCGCTGTGCGCGCTCATCGCGCTGGCCATCAAGCTCGGCTCGCGCGGTCCGGCGCTCTATTGCCAGCGGCGAATCGGATATCGCGGCGGCGTTTTCACCGCCTGGAAATTCCGCTCCATGGTCACTAACGCCGATAACGCACTGGAGCAATACCTGCGAGACAATCCCGAGCTTTGCAAAGAATGGGAGCGGGATCACAAGCTCAAGAACGATCCTCGTGTGACCGCCGTCGGCCGCTTTCTGCGCAAGACCAGCCTGGATGAGCTGCCGCAACTTTGGAACGTGCTGACGGGCGACATGAGCCTGGTGGGTCCGCGGCCGATCGTCGACCAGGAAGTATCGCGCTATGGCCGCAGCTTCGAGCTTTACACGCGCGTCAAAGGCGGGCTCACCGGTTTGTGGCAAGTCTCGGGGCGCAATGACACTTCGTACGAAGAACGGGTTCAACTGGATGTCTTCTATGTTCGCAACTGGTCCGTTTGGCTGGATCTTTGCATTTTGTTTCGGACGATCGCGGTGGTTTTGCTTCGCAAAGGCGCCTACTAAATCCGCTCCCTTACGGTCGCGGCTCGGTCGCGCCACCCTGTTGGCAGCCGGGCTCTCACTCAGCGCGGCCGCGGAAATAAATCTATCTCACGATCTCGTCCCTTTGCGGATCGCTTCTCAAAATCTCACTCCGGACAATCCTAACCTCGACGCACGTCCTCTCTTTCAAGCTGCGCTTGATTATGCGAAGAAGAATAACGTTCACCTAATCACGGCCGACCACGGCGCTTACTATTTCCTGACGCCGTCGGCAAAAGATCGCTACCTCTCAATCGACTCCGCGTCGGACCTTACCATCGATCTGCACGGCTCCGATATCTACATGAAGCAAAGTTTTCTGATCTGGCTGGTGGTGATCGACAGCAACCGCGTCACGCTCACCAATTTCACGCTCGATAGCCAGCAGCTTCCTTTCACGCAGGTCCGCTTGACCGGCGTTTCAGCCAATCAAAGAACGCTCAATTACATCACACAGCCGGGTTGGCCCAGCCCGACTGTCTTTAATACGGTGACGAACCCGGACGGCAGCCCGCAGGATCTTTGGGCGCTGGTCTTCCGCAATGGCGCATTGGTCTCGAATTCCAATCGGCTGCCCTTGACGCGGTCTTTGCAGGACGGCGTGTTGCAAGTTCAGAAAAGCGATGCTCCCTGGACGCAGCCGGGGGTGTTGGCAGCCTATCAGCCGGGCGACACGATTGTCGTGACAGCGCGCGGCGGCGAGGCGCCCCTGCTGATCGCGGGCGGCGACGGCAACGTGATTCGAAACGTCGACGTTTATTCGTCAGGCGCGATCGGTGTACATCTGGACACCGTATCGAACGCGACCGTGGAGCATGTGCGCGTGATGCCGCGCCCCGGCGCCGATCGGCTGATCGGCACCAACGCCGACGGAATTCATCTGAGCTACGCCTTGGCCAACAACACCGTCGCCAATTGCTATGTGAGCCGCAGCATCGACGACGGCATCGCGATCAACTCGCCTTTTCTGGCCTTCGTGAGCCAGCAAAACGGGGCTCGCCAAGTCCGCGTGCTCCGGAATTTCAACTCGATATTTGCGAACGGTCTGGCCGTGTCGTTCGTCAGCACATTGACCGCGGGCATGCTGCCGGGCGGGCACATCCTCTCGCAAGATCCGCCCTACACCGATCCACCCAACCAGAATTCTGCAAACGTTTCTCTCGATCAGGATCTGCCTCTCCTGCAGAAAGGCTTCGGAATGATCTACGCGGACCCTCAGAATCGCGGCGCCGGATCGGCGATTCAGGACAACCTGATCGAGGATATTTTTTCAGCGCGCGGCATTTACCTTGGCGGCGTCAGCGGGGTCACGGTTCAGCGGAACATCATACGCCGCACCAACGGTGGAGCGATTGTGGCGCATCAGGACGTCGCGTCGTATCCCGTCGGTCCGAATCGCGACCTTCAAATCGTCAACAACACGGTGGAGCACGCCATCGGCCCGGCCGCCGTTGGAACGGGCGTGGTGGCCGCGATCGCCTCCATTTTCGTGCTGTCCACCGATCTGAATTTTAACTTCGTTTCCGGCGCTCCGAACACGAACATTACCATCGCGAATAACCACATCGTCAATTCTGGGCGCGGTGGAATTTGGATATCGAATTTGAGCGGCGGGAC
>DATDHK010000132.1:0-3982 GCA_036521635.1 Bryobacteraceae bacterium
GTTCGCCGTTCGGCGACCAGCGGATACTGCTGACGCCCAGGAGTGCGCCGGTCAGCGGTTCGGGAGTGCCGCCCAGCGCCGAAATGCGCATCAGGCGCGAGGCGGTCTTGTTGGCGGGCAGGTCAATCTCCGCAACCGAGAAGACGATGGTCCTGCCGTCCGGAGAGGGCGCGACTTCGCCGATGGTCTGGAGGGCCAGCGTGTCGGCGGCGGAAAACGGACGCTGGGCGATTGCCAGTTGCTCAATGGATAACAGCGCGGTGACGGCCAGGAATTTTTGCATATAGCATCGTTATTGTACATGGCGCCGCAGCCCTACTAAACTGAAGGTCTGCGCTTCCTTGGATTCGATTTCGGGCGGCTGGCCGCGCTGGATTGGGATGGCCGGACTTTGCATCTGGCGAAACTGGGCCAGGTCAAGCGGCAGGAAGACGCCGCCGAATGGATTGAAGCAGCCGGCGGCCGCGACGCAATCGTCGCTATCAACACATCGTTTGCGGCGCGAAAATCCCGCGCTCGTCCGCTGCGTCTTTCGGCGGATCTGCTCGCCCGCGGGTTCCGGCGCGGGGAGAAGATGAAGGCGAAGGGCAACGGGCGATATCAGATTGAGGTTGGTCTGGCCGCGGCTGTTGCTCAGCTTTTCCAAGGGAAGCCGGCCGCGCGTCTTCGCGGCTTAGTGCCGCGCTTGCCCGCCGCCGAGCTTTCTAAAATTCTTCCGGACCAAATAGGCGCCGTGTTGTGCGCCTGCCTCGCGGCGCACTGGTGGTTTTGGGGCAAGGCGCGAAACGATGCGCCCGAAGATTCGGAGTTGAAACTGGCCGGCACGCGGGAAGAATACAAAGGCGAGCCGTTCGACGAATCGCATCTCGACGCCGACGCGATGGTCCAATTTCGAAAATGGTTTGCCGAGGCGCGCGCGGTTGCGATCCATGAACCGAACGCGATGACTTTGGCGACGGCGGGTGAGGATGGCCAGCCATCGGCTCGCGTCGTGCTGCTGAAGGAAGTGAGGGAGGACAGCTTCGTTTTCTATACCAACTATGGCAGCCGAAAGGGGCGCGAGTTGGCGGGGAATCCGCGCGCGGCGTTGGTCTTCTTTTGGCCCGAGGTGAGGCGGCAGGTGCGGGTGACAGGACGGGTTCGAAAGACCAAGCGGGCGGACGCGGAACGCTACTTTAATACGCGGCCGAGGGGCGCGCAATTGGGCGCTTGGGCGTCGCGGCAGAGTTTGGTCATCGCGGATCGGGGGGTTCTCGAGGAGGGCGTGCGGAGGCTTGAGGCCAAGTATGCCGGCAAGACGATTCCGTTGCCGCCGGGTTGGGGCGGTTACCGGTTATATCCGGATTCGATCGAGTTCTGGCAGGGCAGGTTGAATCGGCTGCATGACCGTCTGCGGTATGTGAAGGGGCGGGGCGGCTGGAAGATCGAGCGGTTGGCCCCGTGAAAAAAATCAAAAGCGTGCAAAATAAAATCATGAAGAGTTTCTTGTGCGTCTTCTTCTTTTTTCTTGCCGACGTTTGTATCGACGGGCAAACCATTTTTCAAATCCGGCCGGACGTTATTACTGAGTGCTCCTCAATCGGACTGGGCCGCGCGACGATCGTTTGGAACTATCCGGGAACCGGTCTGGTGCAGGTTCGCGTAGGACCCGCCGGCGTGCCAATGACCGGGCTGCAACCTCCCATTGGAAGCGGGGACACGCGCGACTGGGTGAGCGATCAACTCCTGTTTACGTTGGTCGATTCCACTGGACAGGAACTGGCGCGCGCTACGGCGCGCGTGAAGTGCAACCCGTTTCCCGATCCCATCGGGGCCGCGCTTTTGTCCAGCTCTTATTTTCCGTTGCAAGTCGGGAACGAGTGGGTCTACCGTATCGATAGCCGGATCGGCACAGCCAGCTATGTCACCATGCGCGTGGCCGGCGCTCGCATCATCGGCGATCAAGCGTGGTATTCCGTCCTGACCGGCGACATTGAAACGCTTTACCGGGCCGACGCGCAGGGCCGGATCTATCAACTCGATGCGAATGGCCGGGAAATACTTTGGCTGGATCCAACTGCGAATCCCAATCCGTCGGCGGTGCTGCAGATCCTGAACGGGCGCGGACAGCCGTTCCGTAACGCGCTCGGAAATTTTCCCGACGCGTTCGGGTACGTTATCATGACCCCGCTCACCCGGGAAACGGGCACATTTGCGCGTGGAGTTGGGCGTATCAACAGCTCAGCGGATTCGCTCACGGGCTCGTCGGGCGGCTTTGTGGATGGACTCGACCTGGTCTACGCACGCATCGGCGGCAACATCCGTTTTGCAACGCCCGCGCTTTCCGTGGGGCTTTCAGTGGAAAGCAACAATCTGGACGTCAGCGGCGGCAATGTAACGAATTGCGCGGTTCCGTGTTATTTCGTCGCGTGCGGAATCACGCCCGGAGCGGATCCGCCCGGTACCTACAAGCCGTGCTTTCAGGCACGCGTACGGTTGGAGAATCTGCCGGTGCAGGATTCGACGACGTTGGATCTGGATCTGATCGACTCGAGGGAACGTAGCGTGTACCACACCAGTGCGACGGTGGCCGCGGGTTTGGCGCAACCCGACTCAATATTGGTGCGCCAGCTTCAGCTTTATACCGCGCCGAATCAGCCCCTGCCCCCGGGTACTTATCGCGTCCAAGTGAAGGCCAAAGTATCGGCTGCGGGAGATATCGCCACGGGGACCATTCCGGTTCAGGTGCGATAGCTTTAACAAAAATGAACATGAGGAAATACAAGGAACACCGGACCAGTTTTTTCATCGCCTGGTGTTCCTCGTATTCGTCGTATTCCTTGTGCATGCAGGGAAAGTGTTATGGTTAGTCGAAGGTCCAGATCGAACCTGGCGCGGTTTCAAAAGGGCGTCATGCTTACCATAAAGAGAGCGCGGATATTGCTGGCGGACGATCATTCCCTGGTCGCGGCGGGAATCGCCAAACTGCTGGAAGCCGAGTTCGATTTGATCGGCGCCGTAGCCGACGGGCGGGAGCTGGTTGCCGCCGCCAAGAGCGATCCCCCGGATGTGATCCTGCTCGATATTTCCATGCCCATCCTGAATGGCCTGGAAGCCGCGCGCCAGATTCGCGCGGCGCTCCCCAAGGTGAAGCTCATTTTTGTCACCGTGCATTCCGACAATGCATACGTGATGGAAGCGTTCCGCGCGGGAGGCTCCGGGTATGTCCTGAAGCGGTCGGCCGCTTCCGAACTGCCGGCCGCAATTCACGAAGTGCTCACCGGGAATCTGTATGTTACGCCGCTGATCGGCAAGAGCGCGGTGGAGGGTTCCCGCGGCCATGAAAGTCAGAAGCCCCTCCTGTCGGGCCGCCAGAGGGAAGTTTTGCAGTTGGTGGCCGAAGGCTACTCGGCGAAAGAAATCGCGAGCCTGCTGGGCATCTCTTCCAAGACCGTGGAATTTCACAAGGGCCTGATCATGAAGAAACTCGATCTGCACTCCACCGCCGAGCTTACGCAGTACGCGCTGGAGCACGGTATTGCGGGAAATCTTTCCAGCCCTGTGTGATCGATCCGATCCTGTGGGGCAGGATGGTATCCTGCGGCCGATTGGCAATCGGCCCGTAAATAATTCCGTAATCAACCGGAGGCGGATTACCAATCCGCCGCAGGTTACCAACCTGCCCCAACGAACAGACGCACTGTGCCACTAAGGGCCGTCTGCCGCGGTTTGTCTATCATTTTTAATGGATTTTAAGGAAGAAGCCTCATTCCGCCGATAGAAGGGAGGCGGAAGAGAGCGCCTCTTCATGATGAAATCGCACGTTCAACAGAGCATTTGGCCGGTGTCGGTTTTTGGCCTGGGATTTCTGCTGCTGATCATGGGCCTGTCCGGCGTGGCGAGCATCCAGGAGACGCGGCATATCCACCAGCAGATTCTTTCCGTTGAAGACAACTACCGGCACATCGAGAACCTGGTGGAGGGAATCCGTGCGGACTCATCC
>DATDHK010000133.1:0-1596 GCA_036521635.1 Bryobacteraceae bacterium
AGGTATCCGTACCGGCGCTTATCGCAAAAGAATAGCCCCGGGTTGGGGACTGAGCGTAGGGAAAATAGTAAGCGCCCGCGAGATTTCCGGCGCCGGTCAGGTCCGCCAGGCGCAGGGCGCGAACAACGCCGACCACCTTCAACCACCTCGTGTGCTCATCCGTCTTCATGAACTCGATGCTGTTCGGTTGATACATTCGTTGGCCGATGGGATCGCGATCCGGCCAGAACCTGTGCGCCAATCTTTCATCGACGATTACAACCCGCGGCGATCTCTCGTCGTCTTGTTCCTCGAAATAGCGGCCCTTCACTAGCGCAACTCCCATGGCCTCCATATAGCCGGGCGTCGCGATCAACTGGAGCGGCGAAATAAAAGACTCGCCGGGCTTCATCGCGTGCGTCTCCGCTATGATGACGCTGTCGCTGTAACCGCTTCTAAACGGTATGCCGGTGCTGGCGCCCGCGGCGCCGACGCCAGGTATGCGGCGAATCTCCTCGAGCGAACGATTCATCAGGCTCTTCAAATCGGTATTGTTGCGATACCTCGAGCCGGGAGCGCTGATGGAGGCTGTCAACACACCCGTTGTTCTGAATCCGGGATCGACGTTCAAGAGTTGGCGGAAGCTGGCCAGCAGCAATCCCGCGCCGGCCAATAGCACGAAGGCAAACCCGATCTGCGCAACAACCAAGGTCTGCCGCGCCAGACGCGAACGCCTTCCGCCAGTGCCGGTCCGGCTGCTCTCGCGCAGAGCGGTGCTAAGGCTCACTTTGAAGATGCCCGCCAGCGGCGCTAAAGCGATACAGACTCCGGCCAGCACCGCCACGGTTAAGGCAAACAGAACGACGGGGGCGCCGACCTGCACTTCGGCGGCGCGCGGGAATCTATCCAATCCAATGCTGCCTAACAATCTGATGATGGCGATTCCGAGGCCGAGGCCTGCCAGACCGCCCGCCAAAGCGATCGTCACATTCTCCACGATGAGCTGGCGCGCAATCTGGGCATGGCTCGCGCCGAGCGCCAGGCGCGTTGCAAACTCTTTCATGCGCGGCGTAGTTCGGGCCAGCGCAAGATTCGCGATATTCACCGCGCCAATCAGCAACACAAACGCCGCGCCGCCCCACAACAGATACAACGCGCCTTTTACTTCCTTGACCAGCAAATCTTTCAGCGGCCGGGCTTGGGTGTGAAATCCGGCATTGATCAAAATTTCTTTCCATTTCGGAAAGCGTTCCATGTTAGCGGCATTCAATGCGTCCACCTGCGACTGGGCCTGCGCCAACGTGGCGCCGGGTTTGAGCCGCCCGACGTTGTACCAGTTATTGCTGTGACGCCCTTCTTTTTGCTCCGCTGTAAGGGCCAGCGGAACCCAGAAGCGGACTTCGGGATCGACAAACAGAAAGCCGCGCGGCATGATTCCGACGATGGTGAAGGGGCGGCCATTGAGCCGAAGTTCACGCCCTAAAACGGACGCATCTCCGGCATACAGTTTTTGCCAGAGAGCATAGCTGAGCATCACTTTTTGCTCCGACCCGATCTCGCCTTCGTTGTCCGTGAACGCGCGGCCGAGCGTGGGGGCGACGCGCAGAAGCCGGAACA
>DATDHK010000134.1:0-2352 GCA_036521635.1 Bryobacteraceae bacterium
GTGACGTTGAGCGCCCATTCGTCGGTGAGCGCTGCCTGGATGCGCGGCCACGGGCACATATAGACGCAGACCTGCTCGCGCATGAACCCGGCGAGCAGATAGGTGGTCGCCGTCAGGATCGCGATCCAGATACAGGCCAGCATCGGCGCCTGGAACGTCAAAAGCTGCATCACCAGCGTCGGCGCATCGTTGAAATAGAGAACCCAGGCGCCGCCGGTCCACCACGCGATCACCAGCCAGATCGAATGTTTCAGGGTAATTTCCGCAAAACGCTGCAGCTTCATCGTGCCACGCGCGGCATTTTTTTTCATGCGCTCGCGCCGGTCGCCCTCGACCAGGCGCTCGACGGCGTAGAACAGATCCGTCCACACCGTCTGCGGGCAGAGATATCCGCACCAGATACGACCGCCCACCGAATTCATCAGAAACAGCGTAATGGCGGCGACGATCAACAGCCCGGTGAAATAGTAGACCTCCTGCGGCCACAGCTCGATGAAAAAGAAATAGAAGCGGCTGTTGGGCAGATCGATCAGCACCGCCTGATCCGGCGCGCCCAGACCGCGATTCCACCGCACAAAGGGCAACAGGTAGTAGACGCCGAGGCAGAATGCCATCAGGCCCCATTTAATACGGCGGAATGTTCCGGAGACGCTCTGCGGATAGACTTTCTTCTGGGCGACATAAAGCGGCCCATCGTCTTCCCATTGCAGCTCGATCGGAAGTGCAGACTTGCTCATCGGCGGGGGCCATCTCGCATTTGCGGTCAAGCCTAGACTGAACTTCAGACGCGCAGTTGATCCAGCTCAACGATATCCAGGATTTCCCTGCCCCCGGTCACTTCCCGCCGCCGAGCGAGTGCACATATACCGCCATCGCCTTGATCGTGGAGGGATCGAGCCGGCCCACCCAGGCCGGCATGACGCCGGCGCGGCCGTTGGTGATCGTTTCGATGACGCCAGCCTCATCGGAGCCATAGAGCCAGATCTTGTCGGTGAGATCGGGCGCGCCGAGTTCCTGATTTCCCTTGCCCGCATCGCCGTGACACACCGCGCAATTTTCTACGAAAATTTTCGCGCCTGCAGCCGCATCATACCCCTGGCTCGTGGGCAAGCCCGACAACGCTCGAACGTAATTGGCGACCGTGACGATTTGCTCCTTTTGCAGTGTCCCGTCCTTGCCGAAGGCGAGCATTTGACCCTCGTGGGTTTTCGCGTGTCCCGAGCGCGCTCCGAACTGGATCGTCTGCATGATCTGGTCAAGCGTGCCACCCCACAGCCAGTCGTCGTCGTTCAGGTTAGGAAAGCCCTTTGCGCCGGCGCCGCCGCTGCCGTGGCACGGCGCGCAGTTATCGCCAAACACCGTCTTGCCGCGGGCGCGCGCCAGAGCGAGCAATGCCGGGTCCTTTTCGATATCCACAAGCGACGCCGCACCCAGCGTCACCATTTTCTCGCCGCGTATCTTTTCCAGATTGGCGAGCTCTACTGCAACGTCCGCACGGGACGAGTAATGCAATATGCCGGTGGTATTGCTCCACAGCAGCGGCCACGCCGGATATACCAACCAGTAGCCGACCGCCCAGACGATGCACGCGTAGAAGGTCACGACCCACCAGCGCGGCAGCGGCGTGTTCAATTCCTTGATGCCGTCCCACTCGTGGCCGGTCGTGGTCTTGCCGGAGACGTGGTCGAAATCACTATGTTCGGTCATGATCTTTTCACTCCTCCCGCAACGGCATTTTCGACGCCTCGTCGAAAGCGTCCTGGTTGCGAGGCCAAAGCGCGTAGGTCACGATCGCGATGAATATTCCGACGAAGATCGGTGTCCACAGCGTCGCGACGAAATCCGATGCGAAATTCTGGACGGTCAGGATTGCACTCATCGTTCTGTTTCCAAGTGAAGATTTGCTTCTCAGCGAAGATTTGCTTTTTCATTGTAAAGTTTGAAATCGACCAGCGTGCCGAGCATCTGCAGGTACGCGATCAGCGCGTCCATTTCGGTCGGCAAGCCGGACTTGCCGTCAAAATTACGCGCCACGGCTTTCGGATAGCGCTTTGTAAACGCATCCACCCCGGCATTATCAGGGTCGGCCTGCGCCTTCAGATCGGCAACGGCGTTGGCAATCTGATCGTCCGAATAGGGCACGCCGACGGCGCGGCTGGTCCGCAGGTGATCCGCGATCATGGCTGTATCGACTTCGGTTTCGGCCAGAAACGGATATCCGGGCATCACCGACTGCGGGACGATGGCGCGAGGATTGGTCAGATGCGTGACATGCCAGTCGTCGGAATATTTGGCGCCAACGCGTGCCAGATCAGGCCCGGTTCGCTTGGAACCCCACTGGAACGGATGGTC
>DATDHK010000135.1:0-9365 GCA_036521635.1 Bryobacteraceae bacterium
GTTTTGTTTCGCCCGTCGCGCCCGGATCGCTGTTTTCCATCTTCGGCTCAAATCTTACGGTCTCTACCGCCACTGCCGCTACCGCACCCTGGGCTGGCCAACTTGCGGACGTCTCCGTAAAAGTGAATGGCGTGAACCTTCCCCTCAATTTTGTTTCTCCGCATCAGATCAATGCCCAACTACCCTTCGAGACGGCCGCTGGCGACGCCGCGCTCTCGGTTACGAATTCCGCCGGCGCCGGCGATCCGGTTACCTTCAAAGTCGCGCCGGCGGCGGTAGGGATCTTCAATGTTGCATTCAATCAGGACGGCTCCCTCAACTCCGTTTCTAATCCCGAATCGCGCGGGCGCGTTGTGGTTTTGTATTTGACCGGCCAAGGCCCGGTGAATCCGCCGGTGCCAACATCGCAAGCCGCGCCCGGCGATATTTTGTCTGTCGCGACACTCGCGAAAAGCGCCAGCATCGGCGGCGTGGATGCCTCAATTCAATTTCTAGGACTCGCTCCGGGATTTATCGGACTGGCCCAAGCCAACGTTGCGATTCCAGCAGGCTCGCCAACCGGCGACGCCGCACCGTTAATCGTCAATGTTGGCGGGCAGCCCAGCAACACGGTAGTCATCGCGGTCCGCTAACCATGAATCCTCGAAGCTGGCTGCTATGCGCCCTGCTCTCGACGAGCCAGCTATCAGCCGGCTCTTCCTTCCTCCAGCGCAGCGCCGGAAAATATCTGATCACCCTGCGCCCCCCCGCGGACGGAATCTACGCGCAGGAAGAAACCGAAATTGAGTTTCGGATCGTGGACACCAGCCGCGACGATCCGCTCACCGGCAGCGTTCCGGTAATTCGCGCGCAAATCGACGTCGCCATCGAAATGCCCTCCATGCCCGGAATGCCGGCCTTTCACGAGCTCGCGCATCCGGAAGGCGTGCCCGGCGATTTCGGCGTCCATCCCACTTTCGCGCACGGCGGCGACTATGTCATGCGCCTGTCCATTGCGCCGCCGGAAGATCGCGCGTTCCAAGTGGAATTCCCGATCGGCGTTCAAGATGCTTCGAATGCGCGCAATCGCAAACACGCACCGCCGCGCTTTTCTCTAGAGCTGTCCGCGTCGCCGAAAACACCCAAGCCTGGCGAGCCGGCGGAATTGCGGCTGATCGTGCGCGACCGCGAGAAACCGAAGGATGTGTTCAACCAATTCGAGCGCGCGCACGAAGAGTTCATGCACCTGGTGATCGTCCGCGACGATCTGCGCGAGTTTGCGCATGAACATCCCGCTCTGGGCCCCGATGGCGTTTTCGCGATGAGCTACCAATTCAAGAGCGCGGGCGAGTATCGCCTGTTTGCGGACGTAGCGCCCAGGAACGCCGGTTCGCAGGTGTTGACGGCGAAGCTTAAAGTGGCAGGCAGAACATCGGCCCCCGCCGCGTTTGAGCCGCGCCCCACCACGCAAGAAATCGACGGGCTACGAATAGAATTAAAAACCCAGGCCGTTCTCGCGAAGCGCACCACCGAAGTTGCGTTTACCGTGGAACCTGCCACCGGATTGCAGCCCTACTTAGGCGCCCGTGCGCACTTAATTGCAATTCACCAGGGTGCGCTAACGTTCGTCCACGCCCATCCGGACGAGTCGAAATCCTCGGACGGCAACTTCGTTTTTCATGGCAGATTTCCGCAGCCGGGACACTACCGTATCTGGATTCAATTCAAGCGCAACGGCCAACTGGTAACGGGCGAGTTTACACTGGAAGCGAAGGACAACTGAGTGCCGGCCCTCCGGAAAATTGTCGCCGTGTTGGCGTGCGCCGCCGCTCTTCAAGCGCACGAGCGCGGCAAGAAAGACCTGAAGCCCTCCAAGGCGCGGCCCGATCTCGACGCGTCAGCCAAGCAATTGAAAAAGGCCAAAGAGCAGCTCGCCGCCAAGGGCGCCTACTCATGCTGCATCCGCCCGTCGTGCGATCTTTGCGCCCGAAAGAACGGCTCGTGCAACTGCTTAAACAACGTCGCCACCGGGCAGGGAGCCTGCGGCGAGTGTTACGAAGCATGGCGCGCAGGCCGCGGCGCATTAAAAATCAAACATCCAAACTCCGTCAAGCTGTTGCCCTCCGAAAACCAAGCCTGCCCCCTTCCCGGCGCGCCGCCGCCTGAATTGAAACAAGCCGCGGAATCGCTATTGCGCGCCAAGCGCACGCTGGTTTCCGAGCAGCGCTACTATTGCTGCATTCGCGGCGGCTGCGCCCACTGCGCCCACGAAGGAAATTGCCCGTGCGGAACCGATCTCGCGTCCGACACCGCCACCAAGAATCCGAAATCGCGCAAGGGCGTTTGTGGCGACTGCCTGGACGGCTGGCATTCCGGCCAAGGCTCCTTCGCCGGCATTTCGCCCGCCGGCGTCGCGCTAGCGGCAATGGATTCGATGGATGCATCCATGGGCCCCGGCGGCGATTCGAGCGGCTGGTATTCCTCCGGCACGAGCCAGGAACCCAGGTCCACGCCCATGGACATGCTCACGAAAAAAGCGGGCGATTGGACGCTCATGGCCAACGGCGTCCTGTTCGGAATATATTCCGCCGAGACCGGTCCCCGCGCGCAAGACAAAATCTTTTCCACGAATTGGTTCATGGGAATGGCCTCGCACCGCCTGGGGCCAGGCACCCTAACGCTGCGATCCATGCTGAGCCTGGAACCGGTAACTATCACCAACCGCCGGTATCCATTGATCTTCGCGGAAGGCGAGACCGCGTATGGGATTCCGATAGTCAGCGGACAACACCCGCATGATTTTTTCATGGAGCTAGCCGCGGCCTATCAACTAAAACTGACCGATCGATTAGCGCTGAACTTTTACGGCGGCCCCCGCGGAGAACCGGCGCTGGGGCCGCCCGCCTTTCCCCACCGCATCTCATCGTCCGAAGACCCCATCGCGGTAATCTCGCATCACTTGCAGGATTCCACGCATATCGCCTCAAATGTTTTTACCGCCGGAATCACTTACCGTGCGATCACTTTGGAAGCATCCGGCTTTCACGGCCGCGAGCCGGGCGAAAATAAGTGGGCCTTGAACTCCGGCGGCATCGATTCGCTCTCCACGCGCCTCACCATCACTCCCACGCCGCGCTGGTCCGGCCAGTTTTCGATCGGCCGCATCAACCAGCGCGAGGCCACTCATCCCTTGCGCCCTTCTCTGCGAACCACCGCGTCACTGATGTATGTGCGCCCGTTGCGCCAGGGACATTGGGCGGCCTCGCTAGTGTGGGGCCGGAACAACGACCTGGCGTACACGCATCTTCCCAATATTCCGGCGATTCCGGTCGGGTTTCAACCAAGGCACATCGTGTCGGTTCCAACGCGCATCCCCGAACAGATTTACAACTCGTTCCTGCTGGAGTCCACGGTGCTTTTCCGGAATAGAAATTGGGTTTGGTTCCGCGGCGAGGCAACCGACAAGGATTCGCTTCTGCTCTATCCCGAAGACCCATTTGTGCTGCTGGTTGACGAGCGCCGCTACGCCCGCGTGCACGCCTTCACCGCCGGATACGAGCGCGAGCTGCCGCGAATTGCGAGCTGGCTGGGACACGGCATCGGCGGCCAAGTCACCAGCTTCGTTTCTCCGCCCGTATTGGAGCCGGTCTACGGTGCGCACCCCTGGGGCATTCAATTATTCGTTCGCCTGCGGCTAACGATGCGGTGACCGGAAGCTGTGAATAGATCAAGAACCAAGTGTTCCTCGTATTCCTTTTGTTGTGTTCTTGATTTTTTCACAGCTTCCTGGCGCCGCATTGTTTGGACATGGAGTATACTGATCAGAGCCGTGCCGAGAATTATCGCAGCCGCGCTGCTGTTGGTATTCGCAGGCAATACGGCTCTGCCCGCTCTCTTCGCCGATCCGGAATCGAACCTTCCCGCTTGCTGCCGCCGCGATGGAAAGCACCACTGCGCCATGATGGATATGGCCGGCACGGCCCAAGATGACGGCGGCGCTTACTGGAAATCGACGCCACAAAAATGCGCGCAGTTTCCCAAGGCGGGCGCAAGTGTCTGCGCCGGCAAAACTGGCCCGCAAAGAACATCCGAAATTGGACGGTTAGTGTCCAGCCATCCCACCGCCGCGGCGCAGACCGAAGTTCTCTATCGCATCTCGCATAGCCGCAGCCGCGAAAAGCGCGGCCCTCCTTCTCTCGCTTAACAGGTTGCTGAAAACCAGTTTGCATTCAAGAGAGGAGAATTATGTACAAACTTTGTCTTGTCTTTTTATTTGCGTCCGCGAGCGTATTTGCGACGATTTTTGGAACGATTCAGGGCGTGGTGCACGATCCAACCCACCGGCCCATCGCAAGCGTTGAAGTAACGCTCCGGGCGGTTAATTCCAACTATGCGCAGACCGCTCACAGCGGCGATCAGGGCGAATTCGAGTTCCGCGCCGTGCCCGTTGGCGAGTATAAAGTTCGCCTTTCGTACGCCGGTTTCGCGGACGCCGAGCAATCGCTGGTGGTCGCTTCCGGCACGACGCCGGTGCTGCACGTTCAATTGAAACTGGCGCAGCAGAAAGAGACTGTCGACGTTTCTGAATCCGCCGAGGCGGTGAATCCCCAATCCGCCACGCCTTCCACACTGATTACCCGCCAAGATATCCAGCGGACGCCCGGCGCGGACCTCAGTAACAGTCTGGCCATGATCACCAACTACGTGCCCGGCGCATACATGACGCACGATCAGCTACACATCCGCGGCGGCCATCAGGTCACTTGGGCGATCGACGGAATTCCGATTCCCAATACAAACATCGCCAGCAACGTGGGACCAATGATCGATCCCAAGGACATCGACTATCTGGAAGTCCAACGTGGCGGCTATTCATCCGAATATGGCGACCGGACCTATGGCATGTTCAACGTCGTTCCGCGCACTGGCTTTGAGCGCAATCGCGAGATGGAAGTGAACATGACCTTGGGCGCGTTTCATCAAACCAACGACCAGATCAATTTCGGCGATCACACCCAACGGCTTGCTTATTTTGGCAGCATCAACGGGAACCGCAGCGACTACGGTCTCGGCACGCCCGGCCCGGAAGTGCTGCACGATCGTGTCTGGGGCCTGGGCGGATTCGCTTCGTTGATCTTCAATAAAGACGCTGCGAATCAATTCCGCTTCGTCACTTCCTTGCGCCGCGACGATTATCAGATTCCGGTCGACCGCGATGCTCTCGATGCAGGCGCCCGCGACGTAGAGCGTGAGCGCGATGTTCTGGCGGACTTCACCTGGCTGCACACTTTATCGCCGAACGTGCTGTTCACGGTTTCGCCCTTCGTGCACTTCAATCGAGCCAACTACGACGGCGACCCGAACGACGCGCCGGTCAGCACCGTGCAGCATCTGGATTCCACATATGCCGGCGCGCAGCTCGCCTTGAATGCAGTGAACCGGCGGCACAACGCGCGCTTCGGAATTTATGGATTCGGCCAGCGCGATGACGAGCTGGTCCACTTGCGGGCCAACGACGGTTCAGGCGGTAACGTGGTTGAACAGCAACGATCCGCCGGCCATCTGGAGGCGGGCTTCCTGGAAGACCAGTTCAAACTGACGCAGTGGCTGACCGTGACCGGCGGTGTGCGGCTCACGCATTTTTCAGGAGCGGTTTCAGAAAACGCAGCCAATCCTCGCGTGGGCGTGGCCGTCCGGATTCCGCATCTCAATTGGGTGCTGCGCGGATTTTATGGGCGCTACTATCAGGCGCCGCCGCTTTCCACGGTTTCCGGGCCGCTTGCGGATTTCGCGGTGACCCAAGGCCTCGGTTTCATTCCGCTCAAAGGCGAACGCGACGAAGAAAACCAGGTGGGCCTGACCATCCCGCTGGCAGGCTGGAGCTTCGATGTAAACAATTTCCGCCAGCGCTCGCGAAACTATTTCGATCACAACGCCATCGGCAATTCGAATGTCTTCTTTCCTCTGACCATTGCCGGCGCGCGAATTTATGGATGGGAGTTTACCGCGCGCTACCCCAGAATCCTTCGGCGGGCGGAGCTGGCAATCGCCTATTCCTACCTGCACGTCGAAGCTCAAGGCGCAGTCTCGGGAGGCCTGACGGATTTTTCACCTCCCGACAGCGGCTACTTCTTTCTCGATCACGACCAGCGCCACACGTTGCACACGAATTTCAACGTGACGCTGCCGTTTCATGCATGGGCGTCCGGCAATCTGTACTATGGATCGGGCTTCGTGGATGGCTCGAGCGACGTTCCCAAACACCTGGACCCGCACACCACCTTCGATTTTTCGCTGGGAAAGGCATTCGGCGAGCGCTTAACAATTGCGGTGACGGCGCTCAACATCACCAATCGCCGGTTCCTGCTCGACAATAGCCAGACCTTCGGCGGAACCCATTACGCGGACCCGCGCCAGATTTACGTTCAGTTACGCTATCGATTTCATTTTTGACGAACTCGCCACACCCGCTGCGCGCCGCACCACGCCCCGGAACACCGCCATCAAAATCAAAATCACGCCGAACGTGCAAACGATTGTGGCGCCCGTCGGCAGGTCGATCTTGAGCGACAGATAAACTCCCAGCGCGGACACCAGCGTCCCCATCGTCCAACCGATCGCCAGCCGCGGCCCGATCCTTTCCGCATAGAGCATGGCCCCAACCGACGGCACAATCAGATAGCAGAACACCAGCAGCACGCCCGCGATCGCCACCGAAGAAGTCACCACGAATCCGAAGGACGCGTAAAACAAAAAGTCCCAAAAGCGCAGCGAGAGCCCTTGTTTTTCGGCTTTTTCCGGGTCCATCGAGATGAGCAGAAACTTCTTGCGGAAGACATAGTGGAACAGTCCGATGATGCCGTAGACCAGGGCCGTGGTGCGCACTTCGCTCCAGGAAACGGTCAGAATGTTTCCGACCAGCATTTCCTTGAGATGCTCCGTCTGCGCGATGGACTTGCTCATGGCCAGAATCGCGGCGGCGGACGCCACCGCGTAGCTGATGCCGATGATGGCCTCCTGAGGAATCCGCGCACTCTGCGCCCGTACCGTCGAGAACACCAGCGCGCCCAGGAATGTAAACGCCAGGCTGGTCCAATAAGAACCGCGCCCATGCGGATCGAATCCGTAAAGCACCGCGATGGTTGTGCCGAGCGCGGCGATCTGCGCCAACGCGAGATCCACGAACACCACCCCGCGCTCCACCACATGCACGCCCAAATAGGCATGGATGCCGGTCAAAATCAGGCTGGCGACAAAAGGAGCCAGCAAAAAAGTCAGAGTGTCCATGGAGTCCTCATTTGATCTTCGCGAACGCTTCACTCAAAAGCTTGATGTCGTAATCGAACAACTGAAAATAATCGTTGACTTCCTTCACGCCGCCCACCGAAGGCAACAGAACCACCACTTGACCGCCCACCGCGTTGGCGATGGAATTAGGAGTCCGCAAATCGAAATAGGGCTCCACCAAAATCAATTTGATGTTGTCGCGCTTCATCGTGTTGATCACTTCCAGCGTATGACTGGGCGTAGGAGGAATGCCCGGCTTCGGCTCGACATAGTCGACCACATTCAATCCAAACCGCTCGCAGAAATTGGGCCAGGAACGATGGTACGTCACCACCTTGCGGCCGCGATAGGGCGCCATCTGCCCGTCCCAGCGCTTAACGGCTTCCGTGAGACGCTTGTCGAAATCCGCGTAACGTTGAGCGAAATATGCAGCGTCGGCGGGGCGCATTTCAGACAGCTTGGTCTGATAGGCTTTGGCGATGCGCCGTCCATTCTCGGGATTCAACCAGTAGTGCGGATTCCCCAGCGGATGCACGTCGCCCATGGCGCGCGTGACCTGCGTCGTAGGAATCTCCAGGATCTCGCAGTACTGCGACATGTCGAGATAGCCCGCATTGCTCGTCTGGATTTTCGAATTGCCGCTCTGCGTGATCAACGGCGGAAGCCATCCGATCTCGAGCTGCAGGCCAACTACAACCAGAAGGTCCGCTTTCTGAAGCTTCAGAAGAAAACTCGGTTTCGGTTCGACGAAATGTGGATCCTGATAACCCTTGGCGATGGCCTCGATGGCGATCCGGTCGCCGCCGATGTCGGCGCCGATAGCGGCCAAATCCTGTGTCGCGGTGATGACGTTGATTTTGCCGGCCGCGTTTGCGATAGTGCTCGCCGCAATAAGCGCGGCCAAAAATTTTGAAATTCGTAAAATACTCATATTATTTTCCTTCTTAGAACGGATGCGCTCCATGGGCGCCAATAGAGAACTGAAATTGGAATAGAAACTCGTTAGCGGTCAGGCCCTCGCCGTAGCGTGTCCGGCGAAGCTGGCCGCGAATCTGGCTGAACTCGCTGGGCCAATAGGTGAGCACCAGCGATCCGCCGGTATCCTGCACCAGCGCGAGATTCTGAAGTCGCTCGGAACGGTCGAAGCGCCCGCCCACGAACCAGCGCCGCGCGAATTGATAATCGCTCGAGACGTAGAATCCGAACGGCGTGGTGGTTTTTGGCAATCCGATCCGGCTCCAGATAAATTCGCCGCGTCCGACAAAAGAGTGATAGATCGACCGGCGCAACGGCTTCCAACGAACCGTCGCGTCGACGCCGTAAAGCTGGTTGATGACGTCCGGGCCAAGCACCGAGTGCCCGCGCGAGTACGAAGCTCCCAGATCCAGATTGGTGGACTCCGTGATATCCCGATAGGCGCGCAAATGCTCCACGGTGGAAACGTCGTTGCGTTTGTAGGAGTGGAACAAATCGTCGGAATCGCCGCGGAAAACCTGGGCGGTGCCTTCCAGGAAGATTTGATTCGGCCCCGCGAAAATCCTGCTGAGCGCCAATCCGGCGTCGTTGATGCCATCCTCGCCGCCCACCAGGTTCTGCGTCACCAGCGGACGGTCGGTCCACGGCAGCACGTGATTGTGCAGCGTATTCACTTTTCCGAACGCGGCGCGCATCTTGCCGACGCGTAATTGAAAGCCGCCCTTCAGCGCCGGAAAGGTCAGGTAGCCCTCCTCCAGATTGACGCCTTGCTCGCCGAAGCTGATGAAAAAATCGGCGCGCGCGTAGGGATCGAGAATGGCCTGCAAGGCCAGCTCGCTTTCATGCATTTCAAACGACGGCGTCGGCCGGCCGGCGCTATTCCCCGCAGCCCCCAAAAAATCGCCAATCACCGCGATGTCCGGGTTCAATACTTTCGCCGCGCCTCCGCCCGCGCCGCCCAAACTAACCGGCGCTGCCTGCGCCACGGCGGGCAGCGGTTCTACAGCCGGGGCCGCGGCCGGCTGTTGGCCTTTCAGCGTCTGGATTTCCGCTTCGAGCGATTTGATTCGATCTTCCATCGCCTTCATGCGCGCCAGCAGCTCGGCGGAATCTTGCGCGAAGAT
>DATDHK010000136.1:0-8364 GCA_036521635.1 Bryobacteraceae bacterium
AAGCTGATGACGGGCCCAAGAAAGATTGGAAGCTGTTGTCCGAACGCGGCTAGCGAAATGAGTAATGGAAGCGCGGCGATGAAGGTCTTCATGCATTCCTCCGGGCGCGGCAATTCAATTGTAGCGCTGAAGAAGGAATACAAGGAATACAGAATACGAGGAATACGTCGGGAGACGAGAAACGGCTGCGGTGTTCCTCGTATTCCTTGTGTTCTTCCTTGTGCTCTGCAACGATGAATCCATGTTCTGTTTGCGAATGATCGTCGCCGCCCCGTTGATGTGTTCGTATTTGTCCGCGGCGCGGCTCGACGATGCGACTCGCCAGCTTGCCCGGGATATTTTTCAGCAGCTCATCGAGATCAACACAACCGATTCGGTGGGCAACACCACCATCGCCGCCGACGCCATGGCGAAGCGTCTGCTGGACGCTGGATTTGCCGCGAAAGATGTCAGCGTGCTGGGTCCAAACGAACGCAAGGGCAACCTGGTGGCGCGCTTGCGTGGAAGCGGGGGCAACGCTCTCAAGCCGATTCTGATCATCGGCCATTTGGATGTTGTCGAAGCTCTTCCGGCCGATTGGAGCACCGATCCGTTCAAGTTCGTTGAGAAGGACGGCTATTTCTACGGGCGCGGGACGCAGGACATGAAGGTGAACGACGCCGTTCTGATTACTACCCTGATTCGCTTCAAGCGAGAGGGCTACCTGCCCAAGCGCGACATTATCCTGGCGCTCACCGCCGATGAAGAAGGTGGAATTTTCAACGGAGTGGATTGGCTGCTCAAGAATCACCGTCCGATGATCGACGCCGAATTCGTGTTGAATGCCGATTCCGGCGGCGTCTTAACCGAGCGGGGGAAGCCGATCGACGTCGAAGTGGAAGCGACGGAAAAACTGTACGCGGATTTCCAGTTGACCGCGACGAATTCCGGCGGGCACAGTTCGCTGCCGGTGCCCGACAATGCCATCTATCACATCGCGAACGCGCTGACGCGTCTGGAACGCGCGCCATTTCCGTTTGAGCTGAACGCGATCACGCGCACCTATTTCGAGCGACTGTCGGCCGTGGAATCCAAACAGAATGGCGCCGATATGAAGGGTATTCTTCAGACGCCGCCGGACCAGGCGGCCAGTGCGCGGCTCTCGGCCGACCCGCATTACAACTCCACTATGCGGACTACATGCGTCCCTACCAGGCTGAATGCCGGACACGCCAACAACGCGCTGCCGCAGACCGCGCAGGCAGTGGTGAATTGCAGGATTCTGCCGGGACATTCCGCAGAAGAGGTGCGCCAGGATCTGATTCGCGTGTTCGCCGATTCGAAAGTGGCGGTCCGCTACATCGATGGCGCGACGAATAAAATTCTGGACCGCGCTCCAGACCAGCAAGCCATTCCGGCAACTCCGCCGCGCGCCGATATTTTCCAACCGCTGGAAAAAGTGGTTGATGAAATGTGGCCAGGCGCGCCGGTGGTCCCGGATATGGAAAATGGCGCGTCCGACAGCATATACACGGTGGCCGCGGGCATGCCGAGCTACGGGATTGGGGGCATCGCCATCGATCACGACGACATTCGCGCGCATGGCAAGGACGAGCGAGTGCGGGTCAGCGCTTACTATGATGGAGTCGATTTCTACTACCGGTATTTGAAGGCGCTGACGACGCCATAAGGAGCGTATAAAAGGGCATGGACGAAATCACGCTTCAAGTTGTGCGCGACGAAGAATCGGGCTGGCTGGCGGCATCGTGGGATGCTCCCGGTGAAGCCGGCGGAATCACCACGCAGGGCGAAGATCTGCGCGATCTTCAGCAACAGGTGACCGAAGCGGTTGCCGCCTATTTCGACGACGGGGAGGCGCCGCACCGTATCCACTTCGTCACCGATCACATTCCCGGGCGACCGACTCCCTTACGGTCGCGGCTCGGAATGTCGCTGTAAACGCTCTGTGTCGATTCTGAGCCGCGACCGTCAGGAAGCGGTTTTCACAGTGAACCCATCCACAATCGATCGCCAGAGCAGACGCGCCTTTGGAAATTCCGGCAGGCTCAAGACCAGAATTGCCGCGAGATGGACGCAACTCAATCCCAGGCAGATACATTTCTTCAGCCCGTGGTAATGCGTACGAATGAAAATCAACCTCGACGATATCATCAGGTACTGCTGCCGCCATGTGCCCGCGCAGCGGAAAGAGCCGGACACTTTGTGCCGGACCTTCAAATCGTTGTCGGGGACGATGTAGGCCCGGCCCCCCATGGCCTTCGCGCGGAGTGAGAAGTCGACGTCTTCAAAGTACATTCGATACCTCTGATCGAAGCCGCCCAAGCGGCGCCAATGATCGGCCGGCGCCAGCAAGGCGCAACCGGAAACGATGTCGACCTCGGTGAGTTCGCGGTATTCGCGCCGCAATTTGAAGAAAGGTATCCATATTGTCAAATCTCCACCGGAATACCAAACCTCGGAGGGTTTGTCGAACCAGTAAACGATGGGGCTCAGAACGGCGTCCGGCATGGCCGCCACGGTGCGAAGCCAGCACTCGATGAACCCGAATGAAAAACTTGTGTCGTTGTTCAAGAAGAGCAAGTGGGTTGCGCCTCGCGCGATGGCATCGCCAGCGGCGGCGTTGCAGTTCGCCGCGAAACCTCGATTGGAATTACGCGTGTATTCGGCGAACGCGAAGCCATGGATCGGCTCCGGAGGAGGCGAAGGCGATCCGTCGTCGGCGACGATGACCTGGAATTGCATGCTGCTCTGCGCTTGCAGCATGCGCAGGCACTCCAGCGTATCTTCCCAGTTTTCATAAACCGGAATGATGACGTACAGACGAATGTCACTTCTGTGCAACATACACCTTCGCGGGCGCAAGGCCCAGACGGATGGACGCAAACACAAAGGGCGAAAGCAGGGCCCGCAAGAGCAGCGACCGATGAATGTCTTTCCGGATTCCTCGCGACCGCAGGAAAAACTCCATGTTTAGAGATAGCAATTCGCCGGTACAGGCATCCGGGACGACAGCAACCTGCCGCAGGCCCGCGCGGCGAAGCAGGACTTCGATCGCGTTTGCCGAATAGGTGGCGATATGACGCGGCGGGTCCCAACCAACCCAATACTTGCGGAAGAGCAACCGCTCGACGCACTTGAGGTCTGGTATGGCGAGGAACAGGAATCCGCCGGGCCGCAGCAAAGTTGCGGCGTTGTCGAGCGCCTGTTGCGGATGATACAAGTGCTCAAATACGTGCCAAAGAGTAATGGCGTCGAGATCGGCGAACGGCGGCGGCTCATGATCGAACCGGCCCTCGTGAAAGCCGTCGGGCAGCCCGTACCGGCCATACCATTTTGTGTCCATCGCATAACGCTGCCATGGACCACGCGCCAGGCCTTCCAGGAATTCTCCGCTTCCGCAACCCACGTCCAGGATTCTGCCGCGCTGTACAAACCGCTCCACAATTCGCTGCCTGCGCGTATCCAGTCCCAGCGCCGACGCGGCCTTGCCGGCCAGTTTCGAATACGAACGCTTCTGATACGGCGCATAAACATCGGGATAGTAATCCCCGATCCGGCTTTCCGGAACACGCGGCGACAGGAAATAGACGCCGCATCCGGCACAGTATCTTTGTCCGAATTCGCCATCCAGGCCGCAGAACAAATCGCGCTGAGTAAACAGCGCCGCGCCCTCGGATTCACAGATCGGACAAGTGGCGTTCTCGAGCGCGCTCAACTTTTTTTCCAAAAGATACCGGACCCGTCAATGGTGGATGAATACTTGAGCAGTGAACCGGCGGACGTATCACCGATTCCGCAGTATAGCGGAGATTGTGGGGCAGGTTGCCAACCTGCCCCACGTGGTACGATACCCGCTGAATATGCGGGTTTTGCCGATTCTTTGTTTTGCGTTGTGTCTCTCGGCGCAGGTTCCCAACACCAGGGTCGTTAGCGGCCATCGCTATCCGCGCATTGTGATCCGCAACGCCACTGTCATTGAGGGCAACGGTACGCCCGCCTCGGGTCCAAAGGATATCGTGCTGGAAAACGGACGCATCGCGAGCGTGGTTGCGCTTGACCCGGTCGCGATCGCGCGCGGAACGGGACGGCGGCCAGCCGGCGACGTCGAGATCGACGCCACTGGCAAGTACGTCATGCCAGGCCTGATCAACGCTCACGCGCATATTCAGGAAGAGCGCGGCGGCATTCCGCAGCCGCTCGATTACGAGCTCAAGATTTGGATGGCGTGCGGCATCACCACCATCCGCGACGTCGGCAGCGAGACCCAGAAAACTTTGCAGCTTCGCAAACAAAGCGCGGAAGGCGAAATAATCGCCCCGCGCATTTTTGTCTATCCGATGTTTAATCGGAACCCTTCGCCTGGTAACGCCGAAGAGGCCCGCGCCCGCGTGCGCGACTTCAAGGCAATGGGCGTGGACGGCATCAAGATCCTGGGAATTTATCGCGACGTGATGGAGGCCATGTTGGATGAGTCGCACAAGTTGGGATTGCGCGTGGCGCATCATGCCGGCGTGGAAGAAACCAACGCCTGGGACGACATCAAATTCGGAACCACCAGCATCGAACATTGGTACGGCATTCCCGACGCGGCCATCGAGAGCGGCCGGCAGAATTTCCCATCCAGCTACAACTACAACAATGAGACGGACCGGTTCCGTTACGCCGGCCGTTTGTGGCGCGAAGCGAATCCCGAGCTGTTGAAGAAAGTTTTCGATGGAATGGCCGAGGCGCACGTGGCATGGGATCCGACGCTCGATATCTACGAGGCCAGCCGCGATCTGCAGCGCGCGCAAAATCAGCCGTGGTTCCGCGATTATCTGCATCCCACTTTGGCGAAGTATTTCGAGCCGAATACCGCCAATCATGGTTCCTATTTCATCGGATGGACCTCCAGCGACGAAGCCTTCTGGAAGGAAAATTACCGCATCGAGATGGCCGCCCTGCGCGAATTCGAAAAGCGCGGCGGGTTGATTGGCTGCGGCGACGATGCCGGATTTATTTATCAGATGTACGGGTTCGGATTGATCCGCGAAATGGAGCTGCACCAGGAAGCGGGCTTCCAGCCGCTGATCGTAATCCAGCACGCCACCGTGAACAACGCGAAGATTTTGGGTCAGGAAGGGCGGCTGGGCCGTGTCCGCGCCGGGTATCTGGCGGACCTGCTGGTGGTGAACGGCAATCCGCTGGAGAATCTCAAGGTGCTATATCCCACCGGCGTTGACGACATCCGCGACGGCAAGCTGGTCCACACCGGCGGAGTGGAATGGACTATCAAGGATGGCATCCCGTATTACGCGCCCGCGCTGCTGGCCGACGTGAAGGAGATTGTGGCGAAGGCGCGCGCGGGCGCCAGATAAGGAGTGGGCCAGCGGTACTTGCGCTATCATTAACTTGTAACCATCCCGATTCAGCGGATGGAGGAAACGGCAATTCAAGACCAAGATCCGAAGACCGGTCAGAGGACGCTTATGGAAAAGCTCGCGCAAAATATCCAGGAAGCTTTTCTGAACAACGCGCGCAAGGATAAGACTTTCCTTACCATTTATCTAATGAGCGGCGTGAAACTTTCCGGCCGCATCAAGAGCTTCGATAAATATTCCGTTGTGCTCGAAACCAACAACCAGGAGCAGCTCATTTTCAAGCATGCCATCTCAACGGTTGTAGTTTCGAAACCATTCCACGCCGCCGCTGGTGGACATCCCGCGCCATCCGGGCATGTCTCCACGCCCTCCGGATCTTCCTCAGGACCTGGGGCTCCAGGCCCGTCGTCGCCTCCCGAGCCTGCCGAGGAATAGCCGCACCTTTGGCAGTTCCAGGGCAGGAGCGCGCAATTCTGGTCGGGCTGGATTTGAAATCACGCTCGCGCCGCGCGGCCGATCATGTCCCTTATGGCGCCGATGAATCGCTCGAGGAACTGAAGTCGCTGGCGGCCACCGCGGGCGCGGTTGTCGAAGAATCCATCATCCAATCGAGGACCGCGCCGGACGCCGCGACACTGATCGGCTCCGGAAAGCTCGACGAGCTGCGGCAACTGGTGAGCTTTCACCAAGCCGACCTGATTCTCTTCGATTCCGAGCTCACGCCCACCCAGCAGCGCAACCTGGAACGCGCGCTGGATTGCAAGATACTGGATCGAACTCAACTGATCCTGGACATATTCGCGAGCCGCGCCCGAACGCGCGAAGGACAACTGCAAGTGGAGCTGGCGCAGTTGAATTACATGCTTCCGCGATTGACCGGACGCGGCATCGAGATGTCACGGCTGGGCGGCGGAATCGGAACCCGAGGACCAGGCGAAACGAAGCTGGAAACGGATCGCCGCAGGATTTACAACCGCATCAAAAAACTTGGCGATACGGTAGAGCACGTCCGCCGCGGGCGGGGGACGCAGCGCCGGCAGCGGCAATCGGTACCGCTCGCGACCGTGGCGCTCGTCGGTTACACCAACGCGGGCAAGTCGACATTGTTCAACCGGCTCACCGGCGCCGGCGTGACCGCCGATGCGCGTATGTTCGCGACGCTCGATCCGACGGTCCGCCATATTGAGCTGCCCTCCCGCCGCAAGGTGCTGGTGAGTGACACGGTGGGTTTCATCCGCAATCTGCCCACAACGCTGGTGAAGGCTTTTCGCGCAACGCTGGAAGAAGTCGTGGAGGCTTCGCTGCTGCTGCACGTGGTGGACGCTTCCTCGCCGAACGCTCCGCACCAAACCGCGCACGTCCTGAAAGTGCTGGCGGAAATCGGCGCCGAAAAGACTCGGCAGATTTTCGTCCTGAACAAAATGGATCGGCTGAACATAACCGCCGAGGAATCGGAAAGCCTGGCGCAGCGGATCCTGGGCGAAGTGAGCGGCCCGGTCTGTCCTACGGCCATCGCGATCTCGGCTCGAAGCGGGGCGGGGTTTGATGAGGTCCTGGCGGCCATCGACAAGCTGTTGCCGCTCGATCCAATTTCGCGAGTCACGTTTCGGATTCCAGCCAGTGACGGCTCCGTTATCAATCTGCTGCATGAGCGCGCCAGAGTGTTGCAACGCGGCTACCGGGATGAGATTTGCGAAATCGAAGCCGAAGTCCCCGAGTCGGTCAAGCGCGCCCTCGCCCGATTCGTTGTCGAGTGATATTCTTGTCATCAGGCGCGGCATGAACGTTCCGAACACGCTGACCATTCTCCGCATCTTCTTCGTGCCATTTCTGGTGGCATCGTTGGTGGAGCAGGAGGTGCGCCTGGAATGGCATGGCGTGATTTGGGTTCCGAACGATCTGGTGGCGCTGGCGATTTTTCTGACCGCCGCCGCCACCGATCTGCTGGACGGATATCTGGCGCGGCGTTGGGGTCAAATCACCACGGTGGGAACGCTGCTCGACCCAATTGCCGACAAATTGCTGATTTCCGCCGCGCTGGTTTCGCTGGTGCAGATCCGGCTGGTGCCTGCGTGGATGGTGGTGCTGATCATCGGCCGCGAATTCGCAGTATCGGGATTGCGGAGTATCGCCGCCGCGGAAGGCTACACCATCGAAGCCAGCGATATGGGCAAGACCAAAATGATCACGCAGGTGGTGGCGATTTCGATGATCCTGCTGAGCGTCCGCTGGCCGGCTCTGCAGGGCTTCGCGATGCTGTGGATGTGGGGCGTGGTGGTTTTCGGGATGGCTTCCGCGATCGAATACTTCCGCAAATTCTGGCGGAAAGTGGACGACTCCATCAAGCTTCGCCGCCGCAAGGAACTGCTGCAAGTGGAGCGGCAGCGCAAGAAACTGGCGCGCTCGCAGGCTCAGCCAGTCCGGTGAAATTGTGGGGTAGGTTGGCAACCTGCCGCCGATTGGCAATCGGCGTGTAAATATTCCGGATCAGGACGAGGCGGATTACCAATCCGCCGCAGGATACCATCCTGCCCCACAACCTCAATCGCCTTCGCGCGGGGCTTGCGGGACGATCTGGAAATTGTCGGGATGGAACACCACCACTAAGACTTGCCCGCGTGCGCCCAATGGACTGATCAGCTTTCCATTCAAACGCACTTCCAGGCCGGCTGCGTTGCCCACTTTGAGCTTCGCGGATTCTTTACCTTCTACGCTCTTCGATTGATTCCGCCCCAGGATTCCGGAAAAAACGGTCCGGCCATCGGAGGAAACAGACAGCCAGGTTTCTTCGCGAGCCAGCAATTCCAATAGGACCTTGTAACCTGAAATAGCCTGTGGCGGAGGCTGAACGGCCGCCGGCTGAGGCTTCTGCGCCGCCGCTTGTTGAGCCGGCGCGCTCGTCTTCGCCTTATGCCACCAGGAATAAATCCCGCCGCGGAGTCACGATCAGGGGGCGTGCTGTTCATCCCAGTATGAGCCGCAGTTTCTCTTCTCTCCACCTAGC
>DATDHK010000137.1:0-4761 GCA_036521635.1 Bryobacteraceae bacterium
GTGTTCGCTACCGCCTGGTGATCGCGAAGGAAGCCGAAGACGAGTATGGCGTGCCGCTGATCGAAGAATTCTCGAAGGAGTTTAGGGTTGGCGCGGACGACCGGACATCGCCGGATGTGCACAAGTGGATTGTGTCGGCGCCCTCTGCTTACAGTCGCGATCCGTTAATTGTCAGAGCGGACAAACCGCTGGATGCTGCGCTGTTTGCGCGGTTGCTTCGGGTGGAAGATTCAGACGGCCATCCGATCGCCGGCGATTCGTCCGTCGAAGCGCATGAAATATGCTGGCGTTTTGTCCCCGAAAAGGCATGGAAAAGCGGCGCCTATACAATCCGAATCGGCGCGCAACTGGAAGACCTCGCCGGCAATCGGCCCACGCGGCTGTTTGACGAACTGACGGCTCCGAACGGCCAGCGTGCAGAATCGCATGAGGTGAGCCTGCCGTTCGCGGTCCGCTCAAGTCCTTTTTCGCAGTAGGTCGCCTACGTCGTCGATTTTTTCATCCAGCAGATTCAACTTGCGCGCCAAGCCTTGAATCTCGGACTCCGCGCGGCGATTCACGTCGTAGTCCAGCTCGCCACGCACGCGGTCCTTCTTATCCTGACGATTCTGGCTCATCATGATTACCGGCGCCTGGATTGCCGCCAACATCGAGAGAAACAGATTGAGGAGGATAAATGGATAAGGATCCCAGGCCGACTTTCCCAACACCACGTTGGCGCCCGAGTAAACGATCAGGACCACGGCAAACGTAATAATGAATGCCCAGGATCCGCCAAAGCGGGCAACCGAGTCGGCGATGCGCTCACCGGTGGTGTATTGTTCTTCGATCACGTCGTTGGGGTCGCGCATGCTGCGAATACGCACCAGTTGCTGGGAGGCATGGAATTGGCGGGCCAGCACGGTCATCATGTCCAGACCGGCGTGCGGCTTGCGTTGCAGCAGGACGGTGATGTCATGCCGGTCCACTTCCAGGCAAACGGTTTCCTCCAGGGCAATGGCGCTGGTCTGATGCGGTGTCTGGTCGAGCATGGAAGCGAAGCCGAAGATTTCGCCATTCCCCGGCTCATCCACCAACACCTCCTGCTGATCCTGATCCACCGTAGTGACGCGGACCTTTCCGGAAATCATCACGTACGCCGGTCCGGGCTGATCGCCTAGCTTATAAATGCGTTCGCGCGGAGCGAATTTCTTGAGCTCGACTTGCCCGGCCAGAACCGCGATCTCGTCGTCGTCCAGCAGGGCAAAGAGCGGGACGTTTTTTAACACATCTGGGCTGCACGCCATCAGTCACCTCTACTTCACATCTCTCTTACTTCACTTCTCCGGCAGGCTTGGTAAATCTTCCGTCCTCGACTGGAACATTTATCTTAACCTCGGCGATCTGAATCGTGAAGCGGCCGTTGGGGCGCGCCAACGTCCAGCGGAACGGAATTTTTACGCCTTCCACTTCGCGATAATCGGCGTAGTCGATCTGCGTCGGATTCCGCCCCAGCGGCGTTTCGCCGTAGCGCACCAGACGCTGCAGCAATCCCGACGTCTTGTCAAAGTACAAACGGACCGGCGGACGGCCGGGACGCGTGCCGATCAGTTGCTCGCACTCGACGCCGCCGATTTCTTCAGGACGGCCGACGCGCAGTTGGGGGAAGATCTCTTTCGCGCGCAGTCCGAGATAAAACTCCGCGTCGAGGCCAGCGGCTTCAGACTCGGTGGCGGACATATCTCGCGCCGGCCGGCCCGTGTTGCCCAGCCAGCCCGAAGTTCCATCAAAGGCGGTGAAGCTCTCGCCGTTGGGGTTGTGCGAAATGGAGATCCGTTTGTTGGGCGCCTTGGTGATGACGTCGATGGGCGTCTCATTCCCGCCCGCCAATATTGTGCCCTTCATCGCGCGGCTGGTGTTTTTTTTCATGGCCGCGGCGCCGCCGAGAGCATTGACATATTTTCCCAGGATGTCATCTGCTGTCGGGGCGGTGGCCGTTGCAGTACGTGCCTCGGAATGGGCGGACGCATCGGAAGTCAGGACGGGCGGCGTGTTCGCGGGGTGTGAAGAGCCGTGGTGGCAGGAGTAACAAGTCACTTGCCGCTGGCCGGCGAAGCTGTTTTTGTTGATCGCGGCCGTCATGGCCATCATGTCCCGCGCGGTTTTCTTCGCGGGCTTGTCATCCGCGTCCATCTTGCCTTGCACATGACAGAACGTGCACTCGACGCCGAGCGAGGAGGCGATGAATTGCATGGAAGGAACTAGCTGGTCGGCGGGCGTTCCCTTTAATTGGGTGATGTTCTTGTAGGCTTGTTCGGCGGTCTGACCAGAGGCGGGCCGTACCGTAAACGCGACCACGCCCGCAAATAGCGCTAGGGCGAAGACGGTTTTGAAAAACCTGCATGCAGTGTTATGGCGCATTCTAATTCCCATCTTTGCTTGATCTGAATCTGGTCGAGGTTACGCTGAATGATGCGCACATGTCAAGACGGTGATTGGCCGCTTCGATCCGGGCGTTATCCGAACAGATCACAATTCATAGGAACTCGATTCTGTTCGCCATTTCCTTCACTGACAACAGATCATAGATCAGAACCAAGCCGCGAAGGAGTTCTCCGGCTGTCAATCCTCCTACAGGGCAATACGCAATACCTGAGTGGGTTGTGCCTTCCGCATGAAGCCGGAGAAAATCGGTATCGTGCGAGACCATCACGCGTCCATGGGACACGGCAAACGCGAGTTGAACAGCGTCATCAGCGCCTAACAGCCCGGCATCCGCGGTGGTCGTAACGTCAATGCCGCGGCGGCGAAGACCGGCCGCGACACCGGTGGAGATGTGTTCATCCAGGTGAAATCGGATCGGCATTCATCAGGACGCTTCCCGATGATCCTTGCGCCGCTGCGCATCAACTTGCGAAGGATGGTTCGCGCGTGCCTCGTCTGCGAGGGCGCGCTCCTCCCGCATCTCTGCCTGAATCTCCTCGACGTGATCGAAATAATAGGCGAGTGCGGCGTGCACCTCGGCGAGAGTGATTGAAGGAACGCGGGAAGCGATCTCGTCGGGGGTCAGCCCCTGATGCTCGTGCCAAGTGACGATGTCGAGCACCCGGACGCGGTGGCCGGCGACGCGAGCCCGTCCGCCACAGATTCCTGGCGTCTTGACTATCCGGTCGCTCATGGAGCTACCCATGAATAAAGTATACCCGTCGCGTTCACGGTCTTCACTCAATGCGCTTGTTTTGCCCCGTAGCCAATGTTCACCAGCGCGGCATCACCCAATCGCTCTCGCAATTGCTCCAGGTAAAGGCTCGCCGGCGTAACGGCGGTCCCCGGTGAATCGAAGATTCCCGAGGGAAGGTTGGCGGCCGTAACGGACTCGCCAATGCAGCCGATGCACCAGTTCATCGCGCCGGGCGGTTGCTGAACCAGCAAATAGGGCGAGGTGACGTTCCAGGCGACGGCCCAACCGACGTCCCAGCCATGACCCGACCCGGCCGTCGCGCGATTCGAAAATGCGATGCCCTGTTTGCGCGGCGTGGTGTTCTCCAGCTTTGCACTATCCACTAATAGTCCCGTGGCCCAGCGCTGGTGCGGCGACACGCCGGCGTGATCGGCTTTGAAGTTGAGCACAACGATTGGTCCCGTCACCATGGCCTGCGTGACTACAGGCCACGTGCCTTCGCCAACTACCGAGCAACGGTTCAGAAAAATCTGCGTGCCGGATAACGAGAAATCGGCCGGAGCCGCCGCTCCGGTGTGTGGTAGTGCATGAACGATGCGAACGCTATCCAGGGTAATTCGTTTGGCGCCCGCGCCGATCACAAGACCGTTTTGCGTTTCCCGAACGTCGATATCCCTGGCCCATCCGTCGATCACCGCGTCCATGAGCAGGACGGAATACTGCGCGCCACTGATGGGGACATCTTGAGCGGGCGCCACCACCCGTAAACTTTCCACACCCACTTGGGAGATGCGGCCCGGAAAAGTATATTGCACGAGCGTGGGGCCCGGAGGCGTAAGGAATTTTGAATCGAACGAATCGGTGAGCGGAACATCCAGTGTGACGCGGTTGCCCGCGATGGACTTGATCGCACGATCGGTTCGAACGGAACTGCCCGCGCGAATCCAGGTTTGAGGCTTGCCGTCGCGAACCAAGGTATCCATGCCCATGTAGTGAATCCACTGCTCCGTTACCGGACGCTGCACCAGAACCGGGTCGCCCGAATGGAAGCGCGAGGCGTCCTGTACGTGAAATGAATCGGCGCCCGAGGGAATGTAGGGGTCAGTGATCGGAGTGGGATTGTTGTCCATCTGCCAAGTGCCGGAGCCGCGAACTTCCAGAAATCGGTGCGGTGCTCCGGTGAGCTTGATAGTGGTTCCGTCGTCCGCGGAGCCGCCGCCGCGCAAAATTAAGCCGCTGGCATTGATATGGATTGTGCCCGCTATGTCATACTCGCCGGGTTGCAAGAGCACGGCGCCGCGAAAGCCATCTGGGCCGGCCGCGAGTCGGGATACCGCATCGATTGCCGCCTGGATCTGCGTCGTGTTGTCGCCGGGAATGGGGCTCAGTTTTTTTACCGCCGTGATCGCAGGCAATCTTACGCCGCCGGATTTGTAGCCGGCGCTGGAGAAATCCATGATGCGATTGCCTTGGGCGTCGGTTCGGTATTGCAACTTGTGGCCGGGGCCGAAGTATACCCACTGCTGGGCGGACAATTCGCACACTGGCAGGAGAAGCAGGCAGAGAGTGCGGAATTTCATACCAGTTCGATTGTACGCCGC
>DATDHK010000138.1:0-5268 GCA_036521635.1 Bryobacteraceae bacterium
AGGTTACCAACCTGCCCCACAATGGTACGATTTCGGCATGCGCTATACCTTACTGCTATTGCTCCTGATCGCCATCCCGGCGGCCACTCAACCGGCGCCCGGCCATCGTGTGAAATCGCTCAAAATCCGTGTGCTTTCCACTATGTTGACGTCGGACGATGGGATTGGAGAATGGGGTTTTTCGGCGCTCGTGGAGGTGGACGGCCGGCGCATTCTATTCGATACCGGCGCCCGCCCCGACACGGTGCTTAGCAACGCCAAGGATCTGGGAGTGGACCTCACCAACGTCACCGACGTCATTCTCAGCCACAATCATCGCGATCACACCGGCGGATTCATGACGCTGCGCCGGGCTATGCTGGAAAAAAATCCGGCGGCGCTTTCGCGGACCCACGTGGGGCAGGGAATATTCGCGGTGCGGAGAGTGGATCGGAGCAGAGTCTCGGAGTTCATGTCCAAGACCCGCGCGGAATACGAAGCCACCGGCGGCCACGTCGTCGAATACGATAAACCGGTCGAGCTGTGGGATGGAGTCTGGCTCACGGGGCCGGTCCCGCGGAAATATCCGGAGCGGAATTGGAGCGGCCGGTCTGAAATCCAGACCCCCGATGGCTGGAAGGAAGATACCATTCCGGAAGACATGTCGATGGTCTTCAATACCAGCCAGGGACTGGTGGTGCTTTCCGGCTGCGGACACTCGGGAATCATAAACACTCTCGACTATTCTCGCTCGGCCATACGCAACGCGCCGATCCACGCCGCTCTGGGCGGCTTTCATCTTTATGAGCTGGACGACGCAAAGCTGAAATGGACCGCCGGCAAGCTGCGCGAATTTGGCCTGGGAAACTTACTGGGCGCGCACTGCACGGGAATCGAAGCGGTGTACAGGATTCGCGAGTTGGCGGGACTGGATCGCCGTAGTTGTTCGGTGGGCGCGGTCGGCGCCGTGTTTGAACTCGGCAAGGGGCTCGACCCGGGATCGATTGCCCGCTGAAGGTTACAATGCATAGCATGGCTGAAGAAATTCAAACTAATGCCGGGCCCCGGCGCAGCAGCGATGAGGTCGCTCTGGAACTGATGAAATTCATTGCCGTGACCACCGGCTACGGGAAGGGTGGAGGAAGCGCAACGGGATTCACTGGCAAGGCCGCCAAGACCCCGGAGGAGTACGCCGACGCTCTTCTGCAGTTGTTCGAGCGATGCCGGGGGGTAATCGGGAAGGAAAAATCTTAGGACCGACAATTCGGGCAGGCTGGCCGCTAGCCGGCCTGCCCGAACGAAAGCTACTTTTTCTTGGGCGCTTTTTTCCCGCCCTTTGGTTTTTTGCCGGAGCTTTTCTTCGCTTTGGAAGCCTTGGCCGGTTTCTTGGCGGCGGCTTTCTTCGCGGCCTTTTTGGGCGCAGCTTTTTTCGCAGCCTTCTTAGGCGCAGCTTTTTTCGCAGCCTTCTTAGGAGCGGCCTTCTTTACTTTCTTGGGCGCGGCCTTCACGGCAGCCTTCTTGGGGGGCGCCTTCTTAGCGGGCTTCGCAACTTTCTTCGCAGGCTTTTTCGCCGCCTTTTTGACGGGAGCGGGCTTCACCGGAGCGGCCTTGGCAGGGGCCGGTTTCGCCGTTGCTTTTTTCACCGGCTTCTTCGGCGGCGGCGGTACGCCGACTGGCGGTGGTGCGGGAGCCGGTTCTGGTACGGGCTCGGGCGCCGGCGCGGGCGGCGCCGGGATACTAACCTGCTCCGTCGTCGGATGGGGAGTTGTTACTTCGTCGTCTTCGTCATCGGTTCCGAACTCCGTGACTTCTGCCTGTACATCGAGGGTGTCGTCCTCATATCCAAAGTCATCGGGGTCGTCATGACCGGCGAAGCGATAGCTATCAAACATTATTCAGGCCTCCTGTAGGGCTTACCACACCCTAGAATAACTCGTTTTTCCTGGAAGGCAATAGCCAAACTGCGGACTTTTTAATTGCGTGGATTGCCGCGTCTAATTTGCGGCGGAGCGATGCTTCACGGAGACGCTGGCAGTCCTATATGAGCCTGCCGGACTGCGGCGGCTCAAGCCGGCCGATTGACCACGATTCGAGCGGGCCGATCTTCCCGAGGCCGCAACCGCCCGGTGGGAAGCCCGGCGAGACGATGCCGGTCTTGCATGGACCACGTTGCGCGCCAATGGGTAGCCCGTGGGAATGGCCAGAAGATCGCCGGGTTCGGGAGGATCCGCCATGCCGCGGTTTGCCGCGGTAATGGCGCCGGCGGCGGTCGAATATCTATGGGCGATTTCAGCAACTGTTTCGCCGTTCAGCACCCGATGTATTCTCCAACTGGCCCGATGGCCGGATGGAATGATATCGATCGCGCGGCGCACGGCCGGCGAAGTTCCTTTGGGAACCCGCAACTGATAACCGGCGGGCGCCACCAGTTTCAATAGCGCCGGGTTGAGATCCTGAATCTCCGAAACGGGACGGTCCGCCGCATCCGCGATTAGCCCCAGGTGCGTGGGACAGTCGATCTCCAAAGGGTCGTACTCGAGCGGCGGATCGATTTCCAGATGCTCCAGATTGTAGTCCTTGGGATTCTTGGCCATGATCGTAATGGCCACGATCAGGGGAACGTAGTTGGCGGTCTGCTTGGGAAGGGCGTCGTGGCCGGCCAGTTCCCAGAAGTCTGCAAAACCGGTTCGCTGAACCGCGTGATCCACGCAGCCGGGGCCGCAGTTGTAGGCCGCCATCGCCAGGTACCAGTCCCCAAACATGGCATACAGATCGCGCAGGTGACGTGCCGCCGCCCTGGTCGCCTTTTCGGGATCCATGCGGTCGTCGGTGTCGGAAGTCTGATTGAGTCCGTACTCTCTTCCGCGGAATTGAACGAACTGCCACATGCCCACCGCAGCCTTGTAGGAACGCGCGCGAGGCATGAAGCCGGACTCGGCCTGAGCCAGATAGATCAGCTCCTGCGGTACGCCTTCTTCATCCAAAACCCGCTTGATCAGGGGACGGTAGCGGCCAGCCCGGCGAAGGGCGCTGACCAGCGTCCGATGCCCGCGGTCGGTCGAGAAGTAATGGATGTAGCTCAAAACCGTATCGTTCTCTTCGAGGGGCAATTGGGAAACCGTGGCGGCGATTTCTTCCTTGACCTTGGGCCTTAGATTCGGGTCGGTCGGGAAAGTCATTTGCAGGATGTCGTCGAGCGTGGACTTGTCGTAAACAATTGCCTTCTGGCTTTCTCCGGCGCCGAGACCCTCCAGGTCGTAACGGTAGATGGTGTCGACCATCTGATCCAGCTTGCGTTCCAGGCGTTGACGGTCCGGGACAGTTTCCGGCGTGGAGAGCAGCATGTCGACCGCGGCGTCGAACTCGCGCCTGGCGCCTGCGATGTCGCCCTGTTGGTAAAGCTTCTTGCCGGTCTCAAATCGCCCTTCGGCTTTGAAAATCCGGCTGTCCACTTCGAGGGGCTTTGGGGCAACCGCCAGGGCCCGGTGGACCAAGTCCGGCGACGAGTTGGCGTAAACGGGAGCAATGACGGGCGCATCTTCGGAGATCGGTTCGGCCGGCAGCGGGGTGGCGGGAAGGAACGATAGCCGGAACGACTGGGGCTTGCTGGACATGCAGCTCACAAGCGGAACTGCGAGCGCAACCGTGGCGATATATAAGAGGACACGAAAGCGTTGGCTTGGCGTCATCGTTGTAATAGGATATTCAACTAAGGCTCAGACTCTATAATAACCCAGGAACGGCGTCAAGCCCGGGTGTCGGCGGCCAATAGTAATTTATCTAACATATTGAGCTGGGCAGCCACTAGCAAGGAATCGGGTGAATGCGGGGAGTTCGATAGGGATTTGTGGGGCAGATTGGTAATCTGCCGCCGATTGAAAATCGGCCTGTTGCTTTGAACGCCCACTGCACAGGCCGATTTACAATCGGCGGCAGGTTACCAACCTGCCCCACACAGGCGCCTGCATTTCGAGACATCGAACCCCTATGTCACTTTGAAACGGAACCACCGACCACTTGACTGCCCATCTCCGGCGTGAGATGCGCGGCGGCCGGTATTCCGAACCCCCACAGAATGCAGTGCACGTAGTCCTGAGGGATCCCGAATCCTGGATTGTTGAAGATCAGAGCAATCAAACCCGCCAGCGTCGTGAGCGTGCCCGCAACGGTCCATATCAACAGGCTTTCGCGTTGGATGCGGAACTCCAGCCTCTGGAAGCTAACCGGCTTTCCGGAAGGCCGGTCCAATTCGGATTTTCTCCGTTCATCGCCCGAAATCAGCTTCACACGCAAAGCATCCAGAATGGTTTTTACGGCCGCCTGCGCTCCAGCGACGTGTGGATTCCGGCCAAGCAACGCATCGATCCTTCGCAAGGCCGCTTCGGCATCGGTTCTCCGTTCCGGCATCGTAACCGGATTCCACAAGCTCAGCACCTTTCGTACGCCATCCATCAATAGAACCCATAGCAGGTTCACCTCCGCGTCCGCCTGGCCGAGAAAGGCCACATAATCCGCGCGACGTTCCAGGACGCGCGAGGTCAAAGGAACTTCGGGATGGAGATAGCGCCGGGCATCCAAATAGGCCTCGGTCAGCCGGACGTTCAGCCAATCGTCCAGCGCCGACCGCAGTCCGGCGATATTTCGCTCAAGACCGGCGGGAACCGTGGAAATCTCGTTGTGCAGAGCGGTGAGGCGCTGTCTTTGGAAAAATACCGGGAGAAGATCGTAATCGCGCGCCATCTTGTTGCCCGTATATATCCTGGTGAACCAGGCTAAGATCACCCCGGCGATCATCGCCAATAAACCAACCGCTTTGGCCCAAACCGAGCTGACGAAAAGATTCAAAGGCACCGCCTGTGTCTGCCGGTTCTCCGCTGCGGCCAGATGCAATTGTCCGCGGTAATTTCCGAACCCTGGAAGCTCGCCCGCGCAGAGGTACAGAACGTTGCTTGAATGCGCCGCCAGGTCCATCGGACCGCCCGAACACGACGACCCGCATGCATCGCGGCAAAGCCTCAACTGTCCGGGACCAACCGGCGTCTTGGTGGCCGGGTCCATGACATTGACGTGAGCGAGCTTCAAGCCGGTGACCGGTGCATCGCCGGTGATCAAGGCAATGGTCGTGAAGTGAGCCCGCTCCGGCCATTTGCCGATCACCCACGGATCGGGCGGCCCCAGAAGAGTCCACACCGGCGCGTCTATAGCCTGGTTGGTAATCACGTAGTCGAACTGCTGGTCGATTTGGTTGAACTGAAAACGGGCGCTGCGTTTTTGCGTCACAAACGGCGG
>DATDHK010000139.1:0-7941 GCA_036521635.1 Bryobacteraceae bacterium
TATTGTTCCACGCGGATGTGCTGGGCGGGGCCTGTGTCGGCGGCCAATATCCCCCCGGCCACGGCGGCGAAACGTGTTTTGGATTTCGGCTGAACTCCAAGATGTCCCATTGGGCGATCCGGATGTGCTCCAGCAATTGCCACAAGGTGTGCTCCGCGCCCTTCGGCTTCTTGCCACGGAGTCTGGCAGGCAAACCTTTGAGCGCGGTCTCGAGATCGGCGTGGGCGTGCCCGCCCCGCAGCAATTCCAGAACATGGCTGCGGAGCGGATCCGTCCTTGGCATGGATTACTTCTTCGCGGGCTTGGCTACTTTGGGTGTCCAGAAATCCGGATCGCCCGCCGCGAATTCCTTCGAGACGTAGCTCATCTTCGGATTGATGGTGAACAACAGCGATTCTTCGCTGGAAATTGTCGCGCTGGCCAACTCGTTAAACCGCTTCGAACCCTGAGTGCCCATTGCGCTATACATAGCCTGGCTACGCGCGGGAGCTTCATCCAAGGACTTCAAAGATGCGCTCGGTTCGAATAGTAAATATATACCGCCGGACCCGCCGGAAACCACCTGGTACACCACCACCGATTGATTGTTCCCCGCTTTCTGCGATGCGGCAACCGCTGTCTTGGCCAGGTCGGCGAACTCCTGATCGCGGCCCTGATGAATGCGGAAGATCACTACATTGAAATAGCGCGCCTTGGCGATGCTCTCCATCATCTCGCCGGTCCGGAAGCTGAGGTCGTTGCGAAAGGCCGCGATCCAGGAACGGCTGCCGGATCGGAGTTCGGAATCCTGCGCATCGAGCGTATCGATTTCCGGTTTGATAGCAGGCTTACCAAAGAACGCTTCCGCTTCGCCAATAGAAGCGAACGATTCATGTCCTTCCAGGAACCAAGCCTGGCTGGCGCCAGTGAGACTGGTCATCCCGACCGAATTGGCGGGGTACTTGTGTTTGGCCAGCATTTGGGCGAAGCGCGCTTCCACTTTCTCATGTGCGGAGACTTTGCCCTCCTTGATGTCTTCGCGGAAAATACGAAGCACCTTCGGCGGACCAGGTTGTTGGGCTGAAAGAATGAACGAAGCGGCCGAGAGCAGGCCGCCCGCGAGTAAGCAGCGAGTGATGTGATTCATGGGTCTCCTTGGTATTGGTTTTATAGACTACCAGAAGTTGCCTTGCATTCGCCACGTGCAGACTGCATGGAACGGATCCATTCGCGAATCAGTTCGACGCCTTCCTTGTGGATCAGGGTTCGTCCCAGCTCCGGCATCATTACTTTCGGCGCCGTGGAATCCATGCGGCGCAGCAGGATCGATTCTTCCGGCTTGCCGTCTACGATGTCGAACAAGAGGTCGCCGGAACCTTGGCCGGCTGACACCGGCACCTTGCAGACACCCAGGCGCATGACGTCGGTTTCGCCCGCCGTTAAGTACAGGCCCGACGTGTTCGCGGTTCCTTTCGGATTGTGGCAGTGACCGCAGTTGACGTCCATGTAAGTCTTCGCGCGGGCCTCGATCGAGCCCGTCGACGGATCGTCCCAAACCACCGCCCTGGGTGCTTGTTCAGGGGGCGGCGCGCCTTGCAGATAGCCGATGCGCGTCCAGTAGGAGAGTTGATTCGCGCGGCCGTCCGCGTATTGGAAATCCCTATTGAGGTTGCGCGCTTTGGGTCCGATGGGAACCGTGGCTTTCGATTTCTCGTGGCATTCCTTGCATTGATTCACGTTCGGGATGACGTAGTCGATCGTATATTTTTCGCCGGACGGATGGGTCCAATGTACGACTGTCGGGTCGGCTGCGACTTGAAGAACAGCTTCCGTCTGCGCTTCGTTCCAGACATAGGGCAGCGTAGTCCAAGTGTCCTTGCCTCGCACGAGCAGACGGGTTTCCAAAAGGCGCTGGCGGCCGCCTTCAGAATATGCGAACGTTTTGGAAAATATTGTTCCAATTGGAAATTCGAATGCGTCGGTGGCGTTGTAGATAGCGGACGTTCCCCGCGGCATCCAGACGAAGCGGTATTTCGTGGCGTAGTCGGAGAATAGCGGCGTGTTCAGATCGTAGGGAATCACGCCTGCGTTGGGATGAAGGTTGCCGGTGAATAGTTTCCATGCGGAGAGCTTGGCGGGGTACGGCTCCTGGAGATAGGGATGAACTTTCTTGCTGCATCCGGATAGGAGGATGAACAACAACCCACACAGGCAAGAATGCCTGTGGCGCATTAGTTGCCTCCGAAACCGGCCACCGCGTTGAGTGGGGGCAGCGCGCAGTTGTTCAGGCTGGCGTTGCGGGCGATGTGTTTGAACTTGTTCCCGGCGTCGTAGTTTACGAAAACGGCGTCGCCATTGTTCTGCGCGCAAACCTGCGCCGAATGCTTCTTGGGATCGACCACGCCGTCATACAAAATGCCCGGCAGCGGCTTGCCCAATACCGGCGCCAGGTCTTTGCCGATGCGGCCATCGGGATTATCGCCGCCTCCGGAGATGGCGTTGTCGTGAATGTAAATATCGTCGGTGAAAGGATAGTAGCCTGCGTCGTTGATGGGATTCCCGGTGGTCAGATAACTCACTACCGAGATGTTCGCGGTGGCGTTGTCTTTGATCGTGTTTTTGTAGACGTCGATATGATTCGTGGCCATGATGATGAGGCCCGTGCCCGCGGGAACCTTGGCTACCAGGTTGCCTTTCGGCGCAAAATTCTGAGTGTTGTTTGCGAACACCTTGTTCTCGAAGACGCGCGCGTTGCGGCCGTCTTTCACCGGCAGGTCCGGAAGGTTGAAAACCAGTAGTCCGCCGGTGTTGTTGGTGGAGGTGTTCTGATAAACGTCGGCTTCCTGTGAGTTTTCAATTTCAATTCCAGCCACGTTGTACTCGGCGCGGTTGCGGCGCACGATGATATTCTTCGACTGTCCGACGTAGATTCCGGCGTCCGATGCACCGATGGCCACCGAGTCTTCGATCAAAACATTTTTGCACTGCACGGGATAAAGGCCGTAGGAGCCGTTGGCGGCTTTTGGTCCGCCGGTCCATTCGGTGCGCACGCGGCGGATGGTGACGCCGGTGGCGCCGTTGATCTTGAGCGCGTCGCCCTTGGAGTCCTCGATAGCGAGGTCTTCCAGTGTGAATCCGCCGGCGGTAACGAGCATTCCCGCCGAACCGGTCTTTTGATTTTTGAACGAGAGGATGGTTTTGTCGATTCCTTTGCCGCGAATGGTGACGTTTTCGACAGAGAGTGAAAGCGTGGTGGTCATCTCGTGACGGCCTTCGGGCAGTTCGATGACGGCGCCGGGCTTGGCCAGGATGAGGGCTTCCTGAACCCGTTTCTGAAAATCGGGACCAGGCTGAACACCGGCGTCTTTCTTGGCGCAGGAGCTCAACAGCAGAAGCGCCAGAGGAAGCGCGGTGGATGTGGTTTTGAAATTCATGATCGCTCCGTAGACTGCTTCAATCTACCGCAAAGCGATTCCTCTAAGAAAGTGATACATTCCTTGAAGGAGCAGTTATGACGGAAGATCAAATGAAACCGAAACCCGGTGCCCAGCCCGGCGATATCGCGCGGCGCGAATTTGTAGCTCTGTCGGTGGCCGCGGGCCTTGCCGCTACCGGAGGGCAGGCCTCGGCAGCCGCCCTGGATGTCGTCGAAACGGAAGTCGAGATCAAGACTCCCGACGGAACTTGCGACGCCGCCTTCATTCATCCGAAGACCGGTTCTCATCCGGGCGTACTGATCTGGCCCGATGCGTTCGGATTGCGGCCCTCCATGCGCGACATGGCCAAGCGTCTCGCCGCGGACGGATATTCCGTGCTCGTGCCCAATCCCTTTTATCGCGTGTCCAAAGCCCCTTTCACGGATGCCTCTACCTTCAGCTTCCAAAACCCTGCCGACAGGGCAAAGCTCACACCGCTGATGACCTCGGTGAACACGGCCGGCAATGCCGAAAAGGATGCCGCCGCTTACGTTGCTTTCCTGGACGCGCAAAAAGAAGTGAACAAGGCCAAGAAAATCGGAACCCAGGGTTATTGCATGGGTGGTCCGCTGGTTGTGAGGACCGCCGCGGCGCTTCCCGATCGCATCGGCGCGGGCGCGTCGTTCCATGGCGGTGGCCTGGTGACCGACAAGCCCGATAGTCCGCATCTTCTCGCGCCGAAGATAAAGGCCCGCATGTATTTCGGCGTGGCGTCCAACGACGATGCGCGTCAGCCGGATGCTAAGGACAAGCTGAAGGAAGCCTTCGCGGCGGCCAAGGTTCCCGCTGAAATCGAAGTGTATTCCGGTCTGCATGGTTGGTGCGTGCCGGATATGCCCATGCAGAACGGCGCACCGATCTACAACAAGCCAGATGCCGAGCGCGCGTGGGGCAAGCTGGTTGCTTTATACAAAGCCGCGCTCGCCTGAATCTAGTCGACGATGAAGGGCGCGCTAGTTCTGGCAATCGGCATCGTTTGCCAATACCCTCAAGAGCGCCCAACCGTGGAAATCCACGCGTCCATACCGCAATGGGGACAACGCGTCGTCGACGCCATCCATGTAAAGCAAGGCGATACGATAATCGACGTCGGCGCGGGCAAAGGCGTCTGGCTTCCGGTCTGGAGCGCCGCTGTAGGGCCAACCGGCCGCGTAATCGCCGAGGACATCGATAAAGGATCACTTGACCGCGCTCGTAAGGCAGCCGAAGAGCGGAAACTCACGAACGTTGAGTTCATACAAGGAACGTCACACGATCCGGTGTTACCCGAAAGATGCGCCGATCTGATTGTCGTTATGGACGCCTACCATGAATTCCAGTATCCTGCGGAAATGCTGGCGCACATTTCCCGGACGTTAAAAGATGCCGGCCGATTGGCGATTATCGATTTCTATCGGCCCGGCAAATTGACGCCGAATCTTCCACCGCCATGGCACATCCGCTTGGATAAAGACGATGCGATTCACGAGATCGAATCCGAGTGGTTTCGGCTGCTGAGTGTTCAGGACCACCTGGGTGGCAAGCAGTACATTGCGATATTCGCGAACAACAAGTCTCGCAGCACGCCTTAATGCCGGAGTCAACTGTTATGATCCAACGCCGAAATTTTCTGAAGCGGTCCGCGGGCTTCGCGGCAACTGCCGCGGGGTTCTCGCTGGCGGAAGGAAAAGTGTTGCGCCAGTCTGGCGTCAAACTCAAGCTCGGCCTCAATGCGTACTCTTTCGATAAGCTTCTTCGCGACGGCTCCATGACCCTCGCCGATGCCGTCCACTACTGTGCGCAGCACGGAATTGACGGACTCGACGCGACTGGATACTATTTTCCGGGCTATCCAAAGGCGCCGGTCGACGAATACATTTACAACCTGAAGAAGACCGCTTTCCTGAATGGCGTTACCATTTGCGGCGCCGGTGTCCGAAACGATTTCTCCACGCCCGACGCCGCCGGCCGCAAGAGCGATATTCAGATGATCAAGAACTGGATCGAAGCCGCCGGCAAACTCGGCGCGCCTCTAATCCGGGTCTTCTCAGGTAGGGGCTTGCCGCGGGGCCACACCTTCGATCAGGTGTTTGAGTGGATGGTCCCGGATTTCAAGGAGTGCGCGGCGTTCGGAGAGCGGCACGGTGTCATCCTTGGACTCCAGCAGCATAACGACTTCCTGAAGACCGCGGACGAGACCATTCGCCTGGTCGACGCCGTGAATTCCGAATGGTTCGGCGTCATCCTGGATGTCGGAAGTTTGCGCCAAAACGATCCGTACCGGGAAATCGAAAAACTGGTGCCGTACGCGGTTTCCTGGCAGATCAAGGAAGAGGTCTGGTATGGCGCGAAGGCCACGCCCATCGATCTGCGGAGAGTGAAAGCCATCATCGACAAGTCCGGCTACCGCGGCTTCGTTCCAATTGAAGCGCTGGGCGGTGGCGACTCGCGCGTGAAGGTCGCACAGTTCCTCGAAAAAGTGCGCAGTGAATTTGCGCTCTATTGAGAGCGCAACATCCTTGCCGGATCCACTTCGTTGACGCGGAGCGCGGGAATCAGAATAGCGCTCACCGCCGCGAATACGACCACCACTACCGCGATCCCTATTGTTGCGGGATCGTTGACATCGACTTCCGGAAGACTCGCCGCTAGAACGTGCGAAGTGAGAAATGTTGCCGCCAGGCCGACGCCCAAACCACAACCGAGCAGCTTAATTCCGCCTCGCAGGATGAGCATCGCCAAAGCGCCGCCCGACGCCCCTAGCGAGCTGCGAATGGCGAATTCGTGCTTGCGGAGCGAGACAATATATTCGGTTATGCTAAACACGCCGATAGCGGCCAGGGCCAAAGCCAGCACGCCGAATAATCCCAGCATGGTGAGGTGAAAACGGGGGCCGCTGGTTTGCGCCGCGATCCGGTTTGCCAGCGGCGTTACGGCGCTCACCGGGAGGTGAGGATCGATACCCGCCACTATGCCGCGAAGTATGGAGGCGACGTTGATCGCCGGCTCGGATGTCCGCAGCACCAGCGTGAATTGCGGCAGCGGCTCTTGGCTGGCGGGAAGATATACGTGCGGCGTGGAATTCTTCGGCTGCCCGATCAGACGCACACGGCCCACCACTCCCACAACCCGATAAACAGTCTTAGGATTCCACAGCACGAATTCCCGGTCCAACGGAGACTCCGGTCCCAGTAGACGAGCCGCCGCGGTGTCGATCACCGCGACGAGTTGGGTATTCGGCTGGTCGCCGGAATTGAAAGAACGGCCCTGCACGAGCGGAATCCCCAGCGCCCGGAAGTAATCGCCGCTGGCGAAATCCACATTGACCTGGTGCGGCGGTGCTCGCCGTTCCCCATCGAGTCCGGACACTGGCGAGAGCGGGGCTCCCGACGCCGCGGCGAAAACACCGGGGACTCCGCTGGCGACGGCCGGGATGCCCAGCGCCGGTATGGCATGCAGTTGATCGAGGAGCGTATCCACGAACGCCAGCCGTTGCCTTTCCGGGTAGGCGCGATTTGGCAGCGTGATAGACGCGGTCAGAACCCCAGCGGGCGCGAAATCCGCGGATAAGGAAACGAGTTTCCGATAGCTTCGCAAGGTGAGAGCGGCCGACGCCGTCAATACGATCGCCAATGCCACTTCAGCTATGACCAGCACACCCCTAAGCCGCTGCCGCTTGGGCGCGCCGCCTGCGCTCGCCATGGAACTGGCCAGGCTTTCCGCCACCGGCCCGACCGCCGCTGTGAAGGCCGGCGCCAGGCCCGCCAGAACAGTGGCGGCCATCGCGCTAAGTAACGTCAGAGCGATCACCGCGCGATCGATCGCCAGATCGCCCAACCGTGGAAAATCGGCGGGTAAGATAGCCGTTATCGCCGGCAAGGTCCAACGCGCCAGAAGAAGTCCAAGGGCCGCGCCGCCAAGGGACAGCAACAGCAGCTCGATAAGAAACTCTCTGGCGACGCGCGTTCGCGTTGCGCCCAGCGCAAGCCGGGTTGCGACCTCGCGGCGGCGAGCCTCAATTCCCGCCAGCAGCAGGTTTGTTATGTTGACGCAAACCAGCAGGAGAACCAACGCGACGCCGCCGGCCAGCAAAATGAGCCCCGCTCGCGTCCCGCCGACAACCGCCTCCTGCATCTCCACCACATTGACCCCTACCACGGTCTTGCCTAGTTGTGGAGGCACTAGCAGGCTCAAACGGCGGCTCGCGGTCCGCGGGGAATTCGTCCCGGCCAGGCGGGCGACCACGTCCACCGCCAGTGCGTTTCCGGCCAGCTCCTGGGGCGTGAATTTCAGCGGGAGCCAAATATCAAACCGCTTCCAGACGGGATAGAGAAGCCGCGGAAAATCGAACCCTTCCGGCATGATCCCGATGACGGTGTAGACGCGGTCTCCCTGGAAGTCTCCCAACTGGATGCGACTTCCAATCACCGAGCGGTCCCCGTGGAATTGACGCTGCCAAAGCTCGTAGCCGATCATCGCGCTATCGCTCGAATCCGCGGGCGACAAC
>DATDHK010000140.1:0-4442 GCA_036521635.1 Bryobacteraceae bacterium
GCAGTTGCCGGGCGGCTGCCCCGATCGAAAAGCTCAAATCAGAAAGGAGGCCCTGCGGCGGAGCTTCGCTCCTCCTTCAGGCTCATCGTTCGATTATAAAATGCTGCCCCCAGCCCCCAGTCCCCGCTTCTCTTTCAGTTCCGTCAGCAGCTTCTCCACCTGGTCCTGCTTCTCCAGCGACGCCAGCCGATCCTCCATCGAATCGCCGGTCAATTCCGCCTTAGCTTGGCTGTAGGCTTCGTGGTGCTGCACCTTGCTCTTCATGCGGTCGAACGCGGCTGAGTTCGACGCCGCTCCCATCGCCACGCGCGCATCGCCGGCTTTGTTGAGCGCCCGCGCGCGCCGGTGCTGGGCGATCAGCAGCTCACTCTTGGACTGCGCTTCCGCCAGCTTCTGCTCGAGCTTCCGCAGCGCCGATTTCAAATTCTCCACCTGCACCGTTTGGTCCGCCACCTGTTGCGAGAAGTTCTCGCCCATCTGGCGGTAACTCAAGCTTCGTTCCAGCGCCGCCCTGGCCAGATCGTCTTGCTTTTTATCCACGGCCAGTTCCGCCTTGCGCACCCACTCGGCGGATTTCTCGTCGTTTTCCTTGCGTTTCTTGTCGAGCAGATGCTGGTCGGCAATCGCGATGGCCACCTGCGTTTTTACTTGCAGCAACTGATTCTGCATATCCAGAATCACCTGCTTGATCATTTTTTCCGGGTCTTCGGCCTTGTCGATGAGATCGTTGAGATTGGCCCGGACCAATGTTGCGACTCGCTCCATGAGTGCCATAAATTATCACCTCGTTTCCGCTTGACTCCTATTCAAATCCTGTTCAACCTGTCAGATAATCAGTTCCATGTGGGGCAGGTTGGTAACCTGCGGCCGATTGGCAATCGGCCTGTAAGTAATTCCGGATTCAATAACAGGCGTATTAACAATCCGCCGCAGGTTACCAACCTGCCCCACATTTGAAAACCGTCCTTCAACCTTTGTCCCCATCCGCTTTCGGCGCTTTATCCCCAATAGTCCTAACCTTGCCCAGCAATTCCGACATCTTCATGCCCGAAAGAGTTTCAAACAACGCCGGAATCTGCGCGGCGATTTTCGTCAAATCGCCCGTGACTTTGTGCATGCCCGCCGCTTCGCCATCGCCGGTAGACACAATGGTGATCTTGTCGACATTAGCCAGCGGCGCTGAAAGAGCGCGGACAATTTCCGGCAGTCCGGTGAGGAGTTTGTCCACCACCGCGGCCTGGTTCCATTCCTGATACGCCTCGGCCTTCACGCTCATTGCCTGCGCTTCGGCTTGACCCTTCTTCAGGATGATCTCGGCCTCGGCCTCGCCCTGCGCGCGGATGGCCGCGGCGTGGCCTTCGGCTTCGGCAGTCAACCGCATTTTTTCGGCGGACGCCATCGTCTCGATGCGCCTGCGCTCCACCTCGGCCTGCTTCGACACGGTAGCGGTCAACTCATTTTCACGGCGCTTGATCTCGGCTTCCTGCACCTTGATCTGCTGCTCTTTTTCGATCTGCATGACCTTCACCGATTCAGCCACTACTTGTTGCTGCATGATGTTGGTCTGAATGTCATAGGCCTTGTCGGCCTGCGCTTGCTGCTTCTTGGTGGTTTCCAGATACTGCGCTTTCTTGATCTCGAGGTCGCGCGTCGACTCGGCCTGCTTGGCCTGCGAAAGGGTTTCAGCCAGCACGCGTTCCTGGTCCGCTTGCGCGCGGGCGACGGCGGCCGCACGGGTGGCCTCGGCGCGTTTGATGGCGGTGTCGCGCTCGGCTTCGGCTGTCGCTACATCGGCGTCGCGCTTGATGCGCGCCACGTCGGGCCGGCCCATGTTGGAGATGTATTCGTTCTTGTCCCGGACTTCCTTGATGGTGAACGAGATCACTTCCAGGCCCATTTTGCTCATGTCGTCGGCGCAGGTGGCGCGCATCCGATCGCCCACCATTTCCGGTTCTTTCACGATCTGTTCCACCGAAAGCTGGCCGATGATTCCGCGCAGATGCCCTTCCATGACCAGACGGATCAGAGCCTCGCGTTCCTGATCGGACTTAGTGAGGAACTGCTCGGCTGCAGTCTTGATGGACTCCGGATCGGATTTCACCTTGATCTGCGCCACGGCCTCAACCGTCACCGCGACGCCCTGCATGGTGTAAAGATCCTGCTGGGGCGCAACGTCGAAAGACATGAGCTGCAAAGACAGCTCGTGAAAACTTTCGATCATGGGAAAGATGACCGTGCCGTGACCCTTGACAATACGGGTCCCGCGAAAGCCGTATACCACCAGGGCCTCGTGCGGTCCCGCTTTTCTGTATAGCCTCGCGAACATTGCCATGAGGAACAGAACTGCCAGTACCATCAGGCCCGCGATGATGAACACTTCCGATGTAATGTGCATACTCTCCTTTATTTGTTCAATTCTTCCCAGCGGCGCACGTAGGCGACGCCCTTTTCATAGCGCGTCACCACGACCTCAATGCCGCGGGCGATGGCTTCGCCGCTCTCGCTGCGAATGCATGCAGCGCGGCGCACGCCATGCTGCGAAAAAATCATTTCTCCGGTGCCGCCCGGCCGCACGGTGCTGCTCACCTTGCCGAGCACGCCCACCATGTCGTAATCGGCCGGGTCCAGATCCTTTTCGTGTTTCAGCAGAACTTTGACCAGAAACCAGAACACGGCCGCCGCGCCGCCCAGGCCGCTGACGAAGGCGACCACCAGCGCCAGCAGCGCCCAAACGCTCGAATAGCGTGTGAGCAGGTAGCCGGTGCCGCCGAACCACGCCAGGAACGCCGAGATGGTTCCGAAGTTGAGCGGCGAATGATGTCCGCCGGCCGATCCCTTGGCAACCGAGCCGTGCGAAGCATGCAGATGCGTGGCGCTTAAAACCAGCGACAACAGGCTCAACGCGAACCCGATCAGAAAACAGCAAAGATAAAACGATTCCCAAGTCATACCGCGCGCCTCTCTCCGCGTAGCACCTGGAACAAACGATCCGCCAAATCCGGCGTTTCAAGAATCGATTCGAGCAGCAATACGCACTTGCGCGAATCGGCATGCTTGGCCAGGCTGAGCAGCGCCCGGCTGACCTCGGGATCGTGCTGGAACCGCTCGGCGCCGTCTATCAGCCACAGGTCCAGTTGATCCTCCAGCCCACGCGCATCCGAGGCCAGTTCGGTTTGAAATCCTTCCGGATCGTCGACGAGATAACCAGGATGAACTTTAAAAAAACGCGCCAGCAACATCCGTGTGGAGTTTGTGAGGTGCGGGCGAACGCCGCTTTCGATTTGCGAAAGATAGCTCTGGCTGATGGATTGCTTTAGCTCGCTCTTGGCGGCGCGGACCACTTCCTGCTGCGTCATTTCGCGGTCCAATCCGCGCAGCGCGCCCTCGACTTCCCGAAGATAACGGAGTTTTTCGCCAAGCTTCATATTGCTATCTGCAATAACTATATCGCATATTGCAATTTCTGTCAAGAGGGTGTCGGGCCCCGCTCTGCGCGATCATGGAAATACGGTGAACTCCTTCCCCCTGGTCAGTATCGTCACTCCTTGCTACAACATGGGGCGATATCTGGAACAAACCATCGAAAGCGTTCTGGCGCAGGACTACCCCAATATCGAATACATCGTGATGGATGGCGGATCGAGCGACGATTCGTTGCGCATTCTGGAAAAGTATCGCGGGCGTCTGGAGTTTCATTCCGGCCAGGACCGCGGCACCGCCGATGCGATCAATCAGGGCTTCGAGCGCTCGCGCGGCAGCGTCTTCGCGTATCTGAACGCGGACGACACGTACTTGCCGGGCGCGGTGACGGCGGCGGTCCGCAACCTGATGTCCGTCGCGGGCATCGGCGTCGTTTATGGCGACGCCAATTGGGTGGATGAGGAGGGCCGCGTGCTGGCGCCTTATCCCACCAAGCCATACGAAGCCGCATTGCTGAGCCAGGAGTGTTTTATCTGCCAGCCTGCGGCTTTCATTCGCCGCGAGGCGTTCGAGCTGGCGGGCCTGATGGATCCGAAACTCCAGTATGCGTACGACTACGATCTATGGATACGCTTGTCGCGCTTCTATCCCATCCGGAAGATCGATTGTGTTTTGGCCACATCGCGGATGCACAAGGAAAACAAGACAGTGGGGCAGCGCCAGCCGGTGCTGAAGGAAGCGCTGCAAGTGCTGCGGTCGCACTATGGCTACGTGCCGTTCCACCCCGTTCACGCGTATGCCTGCTACCTGATCGATCATCGCGATCAGTTCTTCGAGCCCCCGCGCCCCTCCGTGCTGAAATTCCTGTTGAGCCTTTTTATCGGACTGCGCTACAACCTGCGCCACCCGTTCCGCTACATACGCGAATGGGCTTCGGTGATGACCCTGGGCGGCTTGGTGCGCCGCTGGCACGGCCTGATTAAGTGGGGTGACTGGAAGGTGTGAAAAAAAATCAAGAACAC